>NZ_JBFNXI010000051.1:0-21589 GCF_040812445.1 Lentibacillus sp. L22
TTTGAGGATACCCTACCTCTTTTTTTCGTCTCAAATATTTTACACAAACTATTTTACGTCATCGTTGCTTCAAGATTATAAGGTTAAATATTTGCTAAAAAGGTGATTAAAATGGGTATGACTTATAAGGTAATCGATACAGTGGAACAATACGAAGAATTACTTGCGATTACGGATTTGGAAAAAAGAAAAAATTACTTTCGTTATACAATGATGGAGCCATTTAAGGAAATGTGGAATTTAATCAATGTTCCTATAAAAGCAAAACAAGAAAATGGTTATGATGTTATAATGGCTACAAAAATGCTTGGTTATGCAGATGTTTCCAACGGTAAACAAATCAAACAGGGGTTATCAATCCTAAAAGAAAATAACGCTTATACAGTAGCGGATAATACCATCAAAAACTGTATAGAAAACGCTAATAAGTCAGGTTTGAAAGTAAATGCTGATGAAATAAAGTTTGGATTGTATGTTGCAAATCCTGATAAACTGAAGCTACAGAAAGGATATACGGGGTTCGGAGGTATTCCCGGGTTTATTACTGTGAATATCTATCCAAATGAATATAATTTACCGAAACTTCCCGCAATTATTGCTCATGAATTTCATCACAATATTCGTTTTTCTTATTTTGATTGGGACCATGGTAACGTAACAGTAGGAGATTATCTTGTTATAGAAGGTTTAGCCGAGTCATTTGCAAAAGAATTATACGGAACAGAACAATTAGGACCTTGGGTTACTAGCATGGATAAAGAAGAATTAGAGTATTCAACCGATATTATTGGTGAAGCTCTTGACGTAAAAGGGTTTGCCGAAGTGAGCAGTTATATGTTTGGTGATGAAATTGCGGAACAAGAAGGGTATCAACCTGTTGGGCTTCCTTTCTGTGCCGGTTATGCAGTAGGATATAAGGCTGTTCAGTCCTATATGAAAAAGTATAATAAGACAATATATGAAGCAACTTTGGCTTCCACTGATGAAATAATTCATTCATTTGGTTCTCTTTCCAAATAATCAAGATTTATCCTGAAATGAAAATCTTCAGGAATTTCTATCCATATGGATTGATTTTCCTCTTTCCAATTTCTCACCTTTATCAAAAGCTCCATTCTTCCGAGTGTAATTATTAAAATTTTTTCTTAGGGTTTTCAAGTATTAATAGTTTTTCTTTCATAGGAAGACCGCCACGGAAACCTGTTAAATTTCCATTCTTCGCAACTACTCGGTGACATGGAACTACTATTAAGACTGGATTCGCTCCAATAGCTGTGCCAACAGCTCGTGCAGCGGTTGGAGTGCCAATGTTATTGGCTATATCCGAATAGGAGGCCGTTTCACCATACGGAATTCTTTGCAGTTCATTCCATATCATTTCTTGAAAGGGGGTACCTTTCACATCTATTGGAATATCAAAATTTTTTCTTTTTCCTTTTAAATATTCTTCCAGCTGAACCATATATGGACGGATCTTTTCGACGTTTTCGATGAGCGTTGCCCCTGATCGTTTTTTATCTATCCAATTTTTCAACTCGTTTATCCCTTCATTTAGAGAGCCAACGTAGCATAGACCTTTGTCTGTTGCTGCAACATAGATTGTCCCATTTTTATCATTCATTTCTCCGTAATAAACAGCTTGTTTTTGTTCACTTTTCATTTTTTGACACCTTCCTTTTGATATTCTTTTCTAAAATCTCTCGGAGTCTGTTTGTTTTTCTCTTTAAACAGTGTTGAAAAGCGTGAGGCATTGGCAATACCGACTAATTCACCGATTTCTTGAATAGGAAACTCCGTGTGCAATAAGTATTCCTTCGCCTTGGACATCCTGATCTGTTGCAAATATTCTAATGGTGTTATTCCTCTTATACTCTTAAAAACACGATGCAGGTGATAGGGGCTACCGTGACAATTATCTGCTATCTTGTCCAGCGTTAAGGGTTTTGTATAATTTTCCTTTATATACAGTTCAACATGTGCAACCCATTCTTCATCAGGTAAGCGGCCACCACCAGATTTGCATCGTTTACAAGGTCTATAACCTGCTTTTATAGCATTTTCTGCAGTCAAGAAAATCCTGACGTTATCAAAATTTGGTACTCTCGATTTACAAGAAGGTCTGCAGAATATTTTAGTGGTTTTTACAGCATAAAAGAATTGGTCATCATAGCTCTTATCATTTTCGATAATAGCCTTTCTTTGTTCTTCTGTTGGTTTTGTCATCATGATGCCATCACCTCTGACTTAAATTGTACACGTAATACTGAAAAGAAAAACATATATCAGCTAAAATAGCAAGATATGAAAACTTTTTATGAAAAACGATTCATATCTCGAAATAAGAGTATGAAAGAATATTTTTTGCTGTAATGTCAATTTTTACAATGCTATGGTTGTATAATTATTGATACTGAAAAAATTGTTTTATGCATATTAAGCTTCCTAAGCGTTTATATCTGCACGGTACAGCAGTAATGTCGACATTACAGCCGTTAAGTGGCGCAATCGATGTCCGGTGTTTATCATCCTTTTGAATTCTAAACAAGCAAGTTACCTAGAAGGTGTAGCAGTTCCCGCGTCAGAGGCTTCCTTGACAGAGGCGATGGTTGTTGCGGTAGAACATGTCTATTTTATTATCTTTATCTTTACGATAGTTACAGTGTTATTGTCATTTGTCGTTTATCGAGCACGCCCATTGGAAGAAGATAAACCGGCGGAAGAAATGCAGGAACCTTAAAAAGGGATATTGCTTTTTACACAATATCCCTTTTTCTTCACTTCCTATGGTAGAATTTTGGCGGAGAACCTATTCATTTTTACGCACCATCAAAATGCTGTCAAATCAACGTTTTCACTTCTAATACTCTTAGTGAATTACTCCTCTGTTATTACAGTATTTTTATGAAACAAAAAGAATTGAATTTAAGACCTACTTTGAACTCTTTTCTCCAAAATTAATCTTTTAACCCATTTTGTCATTTCTTAGTATTTTGTTTACCCAAACAAAAGCAACCGTTTTTACGAAAAATCTACGTGCAACTATAATACTTCTTTAACATTGAGAAGGCTGTTCATAAAAACTAAAAACTATCTTTAATAAAAGAATACGTCAATAATCTGTATTGAACCCATAAATACCATATAACTACTGTAAATGATATTAGGTCAGCAATAGGAGTGGCCAACCATACTCCCAGTAATCCAAGGAACTTTGGCAAAATATAAACGAGCGGAATCAGCAGGATTAGCTGTCTTAATGAGCTGAGGAAAATTGCTTTCCGAGCGTCTCCTATATACTGAAAGAAATTAGCACCAATCATTTGAACACCAACAATTGGCACCATGCAGCAGAAAATGCGCATACCCAAGGTTGCAGTATTCAATAGTTCAGAATCGGTGCTTCCACCAAATGCTGAAACAATATAGCTGCTAAAAATTTCAATTAATAGGAACATGATGATACAAAAAAACAACACGTACTTTATTGCATATTTCATCGTTTCCTTTACTCGATCTATTGCCGTATGACCATAGCTATATCCGATAATAGGCTGAATTCCTTGCCCGAGACCTATGATTGGCATATATACGAGCATAGCAATAGTATATATCACACCATAAGCAGCAAGCCCTGTGTTTCCTCCATATTCGTATGCTACTCTATTGAATATTAAAGAGACCAAGCTTAAAGATATTTGTCCAATAAAGCCAGAAAATCCAACAGATAGAATTTGCTTTATTTCGTCTAGATAAAAGCGCATGTATGTGTGATGTAGCATAATACCAGTATTATTTTTAAATAGGAATTGCAAGGTCAATGTTACACTAACAAGGTTTCCAATTACGAGTGCAAGAGCAGCACCACCAACGCCAAGATCTAAAACAAAGATGAAGATAGGATCGAGAATGATATTAACAAGTATTGCAACAAAAAAATTGATGAATGCTCTTTTGGCAAAACCCATGCTACGAATGATACTATTCATTGATTGTGAAACAACAAAGAACACGGATCCTACCAGAAAATAGGTTGAATACTCAACGGCATAATCAATATTCCCGCTATTAGCACCATATAAGTGAAGAACAGGCTTAAGAAACATTATCCCCAACACAGCAATTAATAATGACAGCGCCAATGATAAAACGAACGATGTACCTACAATTTTTTTTGCCCGTTTATTATCGTTTTTCCCCAGTACAATGGAAAGATTTGCACCGGCTCCAGACCCAATTAGCTGTGCCAATGATTGCATAACAAGGTACAAGCCAAAAGCCACCGTTACAGCTGAGATTGCGAGTGTATCGACGCCTTTAGCAATGAAAATGCGGTCAATTGCCATATTGATTGAATTTACTAATAAAGCAAGGATGGCAGGTGTGGAGAAGTTCCTGATTAATTTTGGTACTGGCTAGTTTCAAGCTTATTAATAAGATCACCTCTTAATTTTATTATATAACATGAGTAATTACTCGTGTTTTGAAGTATACCTCCCTCTGCTTAGATTGTCAATATAAATATGAGCGATTACTCGTATTTATATTGACAATCCAATGAATTAGCTTTACAATACAGCTTATAATAGAAAGGGATGATCATAATTTGGAAAGCAATTCAAATGTTTCGAGACGTCGAGTTCCCAAGCAAAACAGAAGCATACAAAACCGGGACAAAATACTGAAAGCCGGCTTAAAATTATTCAGTGAAAAAGGATATTACGACACAACGACAAATGAAATAGCAAAAGTTGCTGGTGTATCAATAGGGAGCTTATACTCATATTTTAATGATAAAGATGCGATATTCCTTAGTATATTGGATAACTACCATAAAAAGTTTCTTTCATTTTTCCATGAAAAAGATGAGGATTTAAGTTATGAGCTATATGCCCGTGATATTAGGCAATGGTTAAGAAATCTTATGCTCAAGTTACTTGATATACACGAATCTGTGAAAACATTGAACAGAGAAATGAACATCATGTACTACTCAAAACCACAAGTAGCACGTATCATGGATACACAAACAGAGCGAATACGTACAATGACAATGAGTTTTATCGCTCGATCTGAGAGTAGTGTTTATGATATGGAGGCAACATCTGCGATTGTAGTCGACTTCATTTCCACAGTAATTGACAGGATTCTTTATAAAGAAAACGATAACTTGGATAAAGATAATATCATTGAAGCTGCTGTGGACGTTCTTGCAAAATATTTAACTTAGAACAGAATAGTAAAAAAGGTCGCATATCAATTACTTATGCAACCTTTTTTTAGACAGTATAAAAATATAAAATATGTGAGCATCAACTCAAAAAAGAGACTTTAGGGTGGTTTTTCCATGTTAAATTTACCTTCTTAACCGACTGTGATTCTTGTAAAGCAATATAACTTTGTTTTATTAATGTTCCAGGTTTCTATTCTTATATATTGTGATTCGTATTAGGTTCTAACTAAAAATATAAACGCTCAAAGCCGCAGGGGGAGAGTTAATCATTCATTAATATTTTTTCTGTTTTGAATCGATCCCATATAGAAAATAAAATTTGTGCGGCAAGCGCTATTATTAACAGTACAACAATAATAACGGCCAGATATTTTAAGTCAGAACCAAGATTTCCTCCGCCAAAAATCAAACTGAAATAACTGTTCACTCCATACGTCGCAGGTAGAAAGTTTCCAAGTTCATTGTAAAAAGACGGCAATAACTCACGAGGTACAATAGCCCCTGAACTAACTAATTGAGTTGCTGTTAATGCAATGTTAAAAATCATTCCAGGATTTCCAAATAACATAACGAAAAGTTGAGAGATGGCCAAAAAGCTAAAGAGTAATATTGCTTGGATTCCCCATAAGGTGATAAAGTTATAATCCAGTTCAATATTAAATAGATACATGAGGCAAACGGTTAATAATGAAATGCCAATAGCTAATAGAATATTAATAATTTGTCTGCCAAAGAAAAGGGAGAACCGGCCATGCTCCTGTGTTAACTTTCCATTTGTAAGCTGTAAATACTGACTAATCAACATAGCACTAATGTAGGACGCCAATACAATTAACAGTGGAACCATCGTAATCGCAAATCCCTCTTTTTCATTTGTTTTTTCTATATTTGCGTTCATAGGGTTCACTTGTGTATTTTCTTGTACCAAATCTACAACTTGGCTGGCTACTTCTTCGATAACTGCTCCCATTTCTTCATTTGGTGCTTCTGCTGCTACCTTTTGTGGAATATTCTCCGCTATTTGAGCATCTATGGTTTCCCGAACTTGTCGATTGACTTGACTATTTAACGTATTAGCTGCTGTTTCCATCATTTGTTTTGTTAAGGTAGGGGCAGATTGGTTAATAAAATAATCAATTGCTACCGTTTCACTGTTTTGAAGTTGTTCCATCATATTGTCTGGAAGATGAATGAGCATGTTCACGTTACGCTCATCTAACTTCTGTTTTGCTTCATTTAATTTTTCATATTCTGTTATTTGAAATAAATCTCTATCTTTTATTTCCGTTACAATTTCTTTTCCAAGCTCTTGATCATCATTTACGATTCCAATGGAAAATTGATTTGTCCGATCATAAACACCATCGTAACCAGTCAACCAGACAATAACAAAAATAAGTTGAAAAGCAATTGCTGCGGTAATACCTAATAGTGTTTCTTTTTGTTTAAAAAAACTTTTTAATACACTCATATTAATCCTCCTTAATTGAAAGCAAGTACATACTTGCATATTGTTCAAAAAAATTATTGTAGTGTTTGGATAAAGAATGCAATATTTTTATCTATAAATTCTTCAATTGACAGTTCTTCTGCTTCTGATAAGATTCTTGTTTTTGATAAAAAATATCCAAAGTTAATAAAAGCAAAATTAGTAGCAAGGGTATAAGGATCTGCTTTTTTTATTTTTCCTCTTTCTATCATTTGTTCAAAATAATGTGTGATGATTTCAATATATGTTTGTGGGACCTTTTTTAGCATATCGTTTAATTCAGCGAATTCATTAGATTCTCTTAAGGCCAATAAAATCACTGTTTTTTTCTGATCCAATAAAGCCTGATATTCTCTGACTAACATTTTTAAATCTTTTTCTATATCCCAAACCACTTTTTCAGCAAAAGTATCTTCTAGCAACTCAACAAAGGCATATTTTTGAATGGCTGCTTCCACAATGCCTTTTTTGTTACCAAAATGGCGAAATATGGTTACTTCATTTACATTGGCTCTTTGGGCGATTGCTCGGGTTGTTGCCCCCTTGTATCCCTTTTCATAAACTAATTCTATGGCTGCTTCAATAATTTTATCTTCCGTTGAAATATGCAAAGCTTTTCCTCCAATACATAGCAAGTACTTACTTGCATTAATTTTAAAGGCAATGTTTAATTGTGTCAATAGTGATTAATTCTTTAAGTAATAAATTGTTTAAGCTATTGTTTTTATTGAGAAAAGAACCTCGAAATAAAATCATTGACGCTATTATGGGACAGGGATATAGATTATCGGATTTCCTCTAACTACAGTGAAGAGAAAAGGACCGGGTGGGGTTTGCCCGGTCTATATGATGGAAAGGGATATGGGCAATTTAAGAATGATGTAGCAGAGGTCATTGTTGAGTCAATACGTCCTATTCAAGAAAGTTATGAGGATATTGTTAAAAGTGTATATCTTGATGACGTATTAACTGAAGGTGCTTCGAGAGCTTCGAAAAAGGCTGCAAAAACACTTCATAAAGTTGAATTTGCAATGGGCTTGGCAAGATGTTGAAGGTATGGGACTTTAACAAAAATTAAGAGAGTAACCAAGGAGATTCGATGGCTTTTCGCTAAGCATTTGCACAATTTAATCACTTAACATTTTGGATACAATGAAAAGAGAATGTATGTTAATATGCTGAACTCCATGGAGTGGAAGGGTTTACAAATTCATTCCACTAGCTTATACAATTGTTGATGGGAAGATTGTATATAAAGTAGGATAAATTGAACAATTTACAAGGTGACAATAAATTACCTGGGTATTGCGGCTCCCCTAAAGGAAAGTCTGTTGTAGTTGAACGTCTTTTCAACAGACATAAGATGATTAAAATGGCCAGCCCGAAAGATTAGGCAGTCTCTTTTTTATGTGGTAGCTCGGAAACCAGGTAATAAAGAAATGTTCCACACTCATCGTGAAAAGATGCGATTTTCCGTCGCACAAAAACGAACAGTATTAAATTACTGTTCGCCTCTAAAACCTTCCTCATTGGGGATCAATTGGTGTTTTAACTGTTGAATATGCTTCCATTATCTCTGCTGCATCAAATAATGTATCTTCCCGGAACCGTCTTCCAAGAATCTGAACCCCAACCGGAAGACCATCTACAATAGAAGTTGGTAAAGATACGGAAGGAAATCCGAGCACTGCAAGAGACATCATCGACCATTGTGTGGAAATAATTTGCCGCATACCTTTTGAGCTTTCAATATCTGCATCTTGCTTAAATGCCTGTTCTGTTGAAACAGGGAGCAAAAGTAATGGATGAGTCTGTAGAAACTCCTGAAGTTTATAGATTAATGTTCCACGGCGGGAATATCCTTTAATATAATCAGAAAGGCTTGGGTCTTTCCCCCAAAATTCCTCTGTTACTTCAAAGAAATGTTTCACACCTTTTTTGATTCCTTCATCACCATATTGCTCTACAAGCGGCATGGCTTCTTTGAAATCCATCATACAGAGTAAATACCATAGTTCAAATGCTTCTTTAAACAACGGAAGGTTAACTTCTTCCACTACATAACCAGCTTTTCGCAAATTTTCTGCTGCCTGATCTAAAGCCTGATTTACAGCTGCTGATGGTTTTGCAATCCCTACATTACGCAATAACCCTACACGAATCGGAGTTTGAAGCGGTTCTCCTTGTAAAGGGACCGGTGCATATAAGGTTTCACGAGGATGGAACCGACTCATGGCAGCAAAACTTAGGCGAAGATCAGAAACTGAACGGGCCAATGGTCCTTCTACTGCCATGAATTGGCCAGCTGGTGATTGATCACCGTCAGGATCGCCATACCAGCTTGGAATTCTTCCTGGAGTCGGCCGAAGTCCCATTATTCCACAAGTGTAAGCGGGATAACGCACAGATCCTCCAATATCATTACCATGGGCCACAGGAGTCATCCCGGATGCTACAGATGAAGCCGCCCCTCCACTAGAACCGCCTGGTGTTCTTGTAAGATCCCATGGATTAAGTGTTCTCCCATGCAAGTCGTTGCTTGTAACCCATCGATAGGAAAACGCAGGTGTGTTGCTGCGTCCTACAATGACAGATCCAGAATTGCGTAAATTTACAGCTACCGGGCCATCTTCCGCGGCTATATTATCCTTAAAGGCGACAACCCCATCAGTAGTTGCCTGTCCCGCTTGGTCGCTATTGATTTTTATGGATATAGGCACTCCATGTAATGGTCCAAGAATATTCCCTTGCGCCAAAGCGCGGTCCGCCTCATCAGCCGCAGCAAGTGCTTCTTCAGGAAGGACTTTTACAAGGGCATTTAATGTTGGGTTCACTTCCTCAATTCGGTTTAAGCAGCTTATAACTGCTTCCCTTGAAGAAATTACTCCGGTTCGAATCGCATGAGCTAGTTCTGTTGCAGTCCAACGCCATAATTCATCTTCTGTTGTAAGACTTTGAGTTTGAAATGATTGCAAAAAAATCGCCACCTTTATTAAAGTTAGAGAAAGTGCTTTCATAAAACTTATTGTAATAACTAAAAAGTTGGGAAACAATTACCCAAACGAACCATATTTCCTGAAAAGGTGGATAGTTTGAATTATAATTGATTTACAAAAGTGAATTCTGATTGGGAGGGATAATGGTTGACAGCCTTATCTAAAGATAACTATGAAAAAATACTTACATTTATGGATCAAGCTATCGAACCTAACCAAGCCTTCCGTAATGATGTTCTTCATTCTTTTAAGGATGTATTTGGTTACCATCTTTCAAACTTTTGGCTAATTGATGAAAAACATAATTTAAAAGACCCTGTTACCTTAAATATTTCTCCATGCGCTATGAAGGAATACATTGAATATCGTTATAAGACTGATATTTTACAGCCAAAAAGAACGCTTCCCTTTTTTCAAAAACAGCTTGTGTTGGAAATTGAGGACCTTGTCTCGAAAACTGAATATGAAAACAGCTATTTTTATAATGATTTTATGGTTCGATATGGATATTATCATGAGATAGCTGTATGTATAAAATCGGGAAATAAACAGCTGGGCAGCCTTGCTTTTCTTAGATTTGAGGATGAGGAACCATTTAATCTTCAGGACCGTATGTGTCTAGAGATTATTTCACGATATTTATCACATAAGTTAAAGAACTATCTTGAGTTTGAAAAGATACCTGAATATACATTATTAACAACTCGGGAAAAAGAGTTGCTGAGATTTGTTCAAAAGGGGTATACAAATACAGAGATTGCCAATCTATTATTTATCAGTACAAATACTGTAAAGAAGCATTTACAAAGCCTATATCAAAAACTAGACGTACCAAATCGGACGAGCTTAAGTTATAAGGCTCATAAACTTCTAAAATGATGTTTACCAATGTCAGCGTTTATCAAAAATATTTATTTCCAAAAAAAGGGTCTACCACAGTCTAAGAATGTGGTAGACCCTTCTGATATTCACTCTTTTCCCATTAACCAATACCATAACCTCAATTTCAACCATAAACTCCGGTGATGCTCATGCATTGACTTCAACAATCGTATCGACTGGATTCGGATTTGTTGCGGTTCGCTTAGCAATGATATGCATCAGCTTAAAATATCTGCATCTCTTCATAAGTAGCGGAGATTTACACTTCCATTTCTTTAATTTTTGCATTCGGACTTAATACTTCTTCTGGCTTAAACGCTTCTAATGGCTCTCCGTTTTTAACTTTGTTAACCCAATCATGGTTGGCTAAGGCTCCCTTACCTAAAGTAATCACATCAGCTTCTCCATTCTCAATGATTTCTTTCGCTTTTTCTGGATTTTCCAAATGACCATTAGCGATGACAGGAATTTCACCATATTTCTTTGCAAGTGATACAAGGGATGCTCCACTTGTATCAAATGCAGGTTGCCATGCCTCATATTCCGTAACATGAATATAATTGAGGCCTGCCTTCCCTAATTGGCCAAAAATGATTTCTGCATCTTGTTCTTTTCCCGCCCACTTATGTGCATAGTCATTGACTTTAGCTTGTGAAATTCGAATACCAACAATAAAATCTTTTCCAACTGCTTCTCGAATAGCTTTAGACACTTCTACCAATAAACGAACCCGGTTTTCCGTAGAACCACCGTACTCGTCCGTACGCTGATTTGTATACTCAGTAAGGAACTGATCAAGTAAATAGCCATTGGCACCGTGTATTTCAATTCCGTCAAATCCAATTGATTGCGCACGTTTTGCAGCATTAACGAATCCGGTAATAACTTCTGCAATCTCTTCTTTTGTCGCTTCTCTTGGAGTTGGAAATGGACCCTTACCTATATACATTTCTAATTGCTCACCTTTTGGTTGAATAGCAGAAGGCGCAATTCTCTCTTCAGTAAAACGGTTTCCTTGGGAAATAGAACCCGAATGCTGTAATTGCATAAAAATTTTCGCACCTGCTTGATGAACGGAGTCTACAAGTTTTTTCCAGGCTTCAGCTTGTTCCTTAAAAACAATCCCGCCTTGATCAAAATATGTTTGGCTATATTTGTCATCAATGTAAGTACCTTCTGTAATGATTAGGCCGAACCCTCCCTGAGCAAAAGATTTGTAGTATGAAACCATCTGATCGGTTACTAATCCTTCAGACGTTGCGCTGATGCGAGTCATGGGTGCAACCCCTACTCGGTTATTTAATGTTGTATTACCTAATGTCACTGTCTCAAATAACTTGTTTATGTCTGTCATTGTCGAAACTCCTTCTTGCATAAAGATTTATATATATATTCTTTAGCTAAACATAATGTATTATTCAACGTCCTTCAATACTGCATACCACTCCTTTTAGGCATTCGTTTTTTATTTATTAACCTCTTCATCAATAGTTTGCTCAAGTATCCTTTAAGCATATAGATTAGAAAACTATTCAGGTTATAACTATCTGTCCATGAATTCATTGTAATTCATTGTCTGCATTTAGTAAAATAGATATAAATGAATGAATAGTTCACTAAAATTGAACTAAGAAAGGTTTTGTAAACGATGGAGCTTCGTCACCTTATAACACTCAAGACAATTGCAGAAAGGGGAGGTTTTAAAAAGGCCGCCGAACACCTTGGCTATGCACAATCTTCTATTACAACCCATATCCGGGAATTGGAAGAGGAAGTTGGCAAACCTTTATTTGATAGACTGGGTAAAACAGTCGTTTTGACGCATTATGGGCAACGACTTCTTACATACGCCGTAAAGATCATTGAATTGCATGCTCAGGCACTAGACATGGATGAAGAACCGACAGGGGACCTTGCTATTGGTATATCTGAATCTCTTACGATTGGTCGTGTTCCCCCTATTCTTCTGGACTATAAAAGAGCTTACCCTAAAGTAAATCTTTCATTAAAATCTATCGAAAATTATAATGTCACGTCACATCTGCAAAATGGTGACGTTGATTTAGTGTTGGTATTAGAGAAGGATGATTGGTCTTTACCAGAGATATATTCTGAAAAGCTTAAAAGAGAAAAAATGATTTTGATCAGTCCGCCTGAAAAAGAAGACACTAACACAATACTTTATACGGAGCGGTCATGTAGTTATAAATCGGTGTTTGATGAATATTTAAGATATAAGCAGATGGATGTTAAAGCGAGTTTGGATTTTCAAAGTATTGAAGCGATAAAGCAGTGTGTAAGAAGTGGTTTAGGCATTTCAATGGTACCTTACTTTTCAGTGAAAGAAGAAATAGAAAACAATAAATTAAAGGGAGAAAAAATGGCACCAGAACATCCGTCTATATCCACATTTCTTGCATATCATAAAGATAAATGGATTTCTCCGGCCATTACGAGCATGATTTCTTTAATAAAAAACCATGCTAAAAATTGGGTGTAACGATGTCTGAAGAATAAGGGCTCCTCGTATTAGTCTATTATCTTGTCACTTTGTTTGCTGCGGGATTCTTTGGACGAAGGAGTTTGTAGTTGATGAGCGATTTGAATAACCGAAAAATTACCCAAGGAAGCAAAGCCACCATCATTTTATAATACCGGAATACGATTATATATACGAACTTTATTTGATTTATATGCGTATAAAGTTCGTTTTTGTTGATTTTATACCAATTTCATAGTAAACTTGAAAAATACTAGCGTATAATCTTGGGAATATGGCCCAGAGTTTCTACCGGATCACCGCAAATGATCTGACTACGCAGGTTGGAGGTTTCTTGGATAACAACACGTTGTCTTTTATTAGTGTTGCTTTTTCTGGTTCATCCTCTTTCTTGCATAGACGACACTCTTGGTTCGAATCCTAATCAAGAGTGTTTTTTGTTTTTATTATTTTTTTGAGGAGGAGAATCATGAAAAAATACTTCCATTTTGAGGAATTAGGAACCAATTATCGTACGGAATTCCTGGCAGGGTTAACTACCTTTTTGGCAATGGCCTATATTCTATTTGTGAACCCGGCAACACTGGCACTAGTTGGTGTTGATGAGCTTCCGGAAGGCGTTACCCGGGTTGATCAGGGAGCAGTATTTACAGCAACCGCCATTTCTGGTGCGATTGGCTCTTTGCTTATGGGGGTTATTGCCAAATATCCGATTGCACTTGCACCAGGTATGGGCTTGAGTGCATTTTTTGCTTATACCGTTGTCCTTGGCTACGGAATTCCATGGCAAACCGCATTATCTGGCGTATTGGTATCGGGAATTATTTTTGTTTTATTAACGTTAACTGGTTTACGAGAAAAAATTATTAATGCTATCCCGGTAAATTTGAAATTGGCAGTTGGTGTTGGAATTGGATTTTTTATTGCCTTTATTGGCTTTCAAAATGCCGGGATTATTGTTGGTGACGCATCTACTCTGGTTGCGATCGGTGATTTAACCGCACCAAATGTATTACTTGCTATCTTCGGTATTGTTGCTTCGGTTGTCCTGCTCAGCCTTAATATTAAAGGTGGGATTTTTTACGGGATGATTCTGACAGCGATTGTTGGTATGATTACTGGTTTGATTGAAACACCTTCAGGACTTGGAGGAATCGTCGGCAGCGTACCAAGTGTCGCGCCAACATTTGGCCAGGCATTTATGCACTTGGGAGATCTTTTTAATACCGATATGCTTGTCGTCATCTTGACATTTTTATTTGTTTCCTTCTTTGATACAGCCGGAACATTGGTCGCCGTTGCTACACAAGCAGGTTTGATGAAGAATAATAAGTTGCCACGGGCTGGAAAAGCGTTATTTGCTGATGCGAGCGCTTCAGTTGCCGGGGCGGTAGTTGGGACATCAACCACTACATCATACATTGAATCTTCAGCGGGTGTTGCTGCAGGCGGGAGAACGGGCTTCACAGCGATTGTTACTGCGGGATTATTTCTGCTATCATTGTTTTTTTCACCTTTATTAAGTGTTATTACATCGGAAGTAACCGCCCCGGCATTGATTATTGTCGGTGTTCTTATGTCCTCATCATTAAAAGATATTGAATGGGATAAGTTTGAAGTTGCAGTACCGGCGTTTCTGACCATTGCTGCCATGCCTTTGACTTATAGTATTGCAACAGGTATCGCCATTGGCTTTATTTTCTACCCGATTACCATGCTGATGAAAGGCCGGATCAAGGAAGTTCACCCGATGATGTATTTATTGTTTGTGATTTTTGTATTGTATTTTGTGTTTTTGAGTTAGATCGTGTAAAAGGCGGGATCATGATAGATGGTTTCGCTTTTTTGTTTGATGATACTATAATATTTATAATTGTACATGGAAGGTGATAGCATGTCTTTTAATATTTGGAAACGAAATGGAACAAAAAGTAGAACAGTTGAAACAAGACGAATAAAGACTGGTGTTACACGATGAACACCAGTCTTTTAAATACTTTCAACTAAATAAAACGCTGGCTCTTCACTTGTCTTGCTGTTCCCGCTTTCCCATACGGTAGGATATGATAGATTGCTAATAAAATGCTTCCAGTAAGCGCAAAGCCCCCGACCGTTGCGTAAAGTGTCCCACCACCATATGAATCGATCAATGCTCCGCCAATCAGCGAGCCGATAATACCTGATACCCCGAAAAAAAGGGAATAGAATACCAGATGACCCGTGGATTGTAATAGTTTGGGAATTAATCTGCTGATATATTGAAAGGCAGCCAGATAAAACGTGCCAAATGTGATCCCATGCAGAACTTGTAATGGGACCAGATAAACTGGATCGTTAACAGCAGCATAAATAAAGTAGCGTACACTGTATAACAGACCAGCGAACATGATAAATACTAAAGGATGAAACTTTCGGAACCAAAGCGGTGCCAGTGCAAATACCGCGGCTTCGCTGGCAACGCCAAAGAACCAGGCCAAGCCGATGATTGTTTCATTACCGCCAAGTTGTTCGATATACAAGCCAATGAAACTGTCATTGGCCCGGTGAGAAATAGAAATAAACATGACAATAAACAGGAAAATAAAGAAGGGCTTATTTTGTAAAATTTGTTTAATATCTTTAAGCTGAATCGGATCTGCTTCCACTTTTACATCGGTTAACCTGAATGCAGCGATTAAGGCCATTGTACCGAAGAGAAGATATGGCCAGATCATATATGCCACACCGATTGATGTTAGGACTTTGCCAACAATTAAGGATGAAACCGCGAAACCGATGGAACCCCACATGCGGATGCTGCCAAAATTGACATGTAGTTCATCCGCCCGGCGCTGAGCCAGACTGTCGCCAAGTGCACCAATCGGCGTGGTAAAAAAATAAAATACAGCACCCATTAAGAGAATGGCGATCAATTCATTCATTTGGAAAAACAGCGAACTGCTGATTAATAGCCCAATAATACAGATGATCAGCGTCCATTTAACCGTTTTAAATTTGTCACTCATGTATCCCCAAAATGGTTGCGAAAAAATAGCTGCAAACGGTCCAACCGCAAGCACCCACCCGATTTGGGTACCATCCAATCCTTTGTATCTTAGATATATGGGCAAATAGCTCAAGATAATCGTATTGGTCGCATGAAAACAAAATAATAACATTTTCAACGGTGTTAGCGATTCATTTTTTGACATGCATACGCTCCTTTATTGCATACGGATATCATATAATACTAACTGTTCAGAATTCAACTGGTGCCAGGTACCCGCACAATTCTAAATTGCCCAAGTACCTGTCACTCAAGGTTTACTTCCAGTTCGCTGCAATAAATTCATCGCGGCCTGATTCTGCACGGTCTTTCTTGTATTCTTGTTCATTTTTTCGGTAAAAGTCCTGGTGATAATCTTCAGCGGGATAGAAAGTTGTTGCTGGTAAAATCTTGGTCACAATTGGCTTAGAAAATTTTCCGCTTGCTTCCAATTCCTGTTTGGAGACTTCAGCCATCTCTTTTTGTTCCATATCATGGTAAAAGATGGCGGTACGATACGAAGTCCCGCGATCTTGAAATTGGCCGCCGTCATCAGTTGGATCAATCTGTTGCCAATATATCTTTAAAATATCCCGATATGAAAACACAGCCGGATCATACGTAATCTCCACCGCTTCATAATGTCCGGTCGTGCCTGCTTTTACTTCTTCATAGGCTGGATCAACGGTATGGCCGCCAGTATATCCGGAAACAACCTGATGGATACCGTCCCATTGATCAAACGGTTTGACCATACACCAGAAACATCCACCAGCAAAGGTCGCTTTTTTCAGTTCATGATTCATGTTGATACCTCCAAAGATGGATTTACAAATGTTGATTATTTACAGTAAACTAATAGTGTGTTCAAAAAGGAGGATAAAAAGGACCGAGAAGTTCTAGGCGGCGTAGCTTTGAGCACCGGAGTGTACATGAGAGGTACATGAGGAGCGAAAAAGCAAGCCAACGAAGAAATTCGAAGCGTCATTTTTACCGGACTTTTTGAACAACATCTAATAGGAAGACTTCAGTAAACTATATCACAGGTTAGGGGGTTACGCACGATGAATGCACCTTTTGTATATAAATTATTAACAGGGAAAGTGAAAAAAATGGGTGATCCCCAAGCAAAAAAGCCAATGGATCGTGAATGGGAAAGTGCTATGTTTAAACAGCCCATACAGGAAAAAGTTTGGCTGGGAAAAACCAATTTAACCAATGATGAAGTGGCAGATACCAAAGCACATGGCGGACCAGAAAAAGCACTTTTCGCCTATCCAATTAAACACTATGCGTATTGGCGTAAAGATTTGGCTATTCCATCCATTGGTATCGGCTCGTTTGGTGAGAACCTTGCTGTAAAGCATATGGATGAGCAAACTGTATGTATTGGTGATACATATCAATTTGGCGATGCAATCATTCAAGTTTCCCAACCACGCCGCCCGTGCTGGAAGCCAGCCCGGCGCTTTCGTACGATTGATTTTGCACTAAGGATCCAAAATAGCGGGCTGACCGGGTGGTATTTCCGCGTGCTACAGGTTGGCTATGTTAGTGCGGAGACGGAGTTGGAATTAATCGAACGCCCATATCCGAACTGGACAATTGCTAAGTGTAATGAAGTGATGTACGTTCACAAAAATGACTTGGAACTTGCAAGGCAACTCGCCGAATGCCCGTATTTAGCCATCAATTGGAAACGTACACTCAACAAACGGCTGGCAGGAAAAGAGTCTGCGATGGAAAACCGCGTATACGGTCCAAATAAGCAGGATCATAGGCATTAGATCCCATGAAAATTGCACACTAATACCTGGCGGGTGTAATAGTGCAAAGTTGATCGAGTTCATGTGGAAGTTGATCGAACCGGGCACAAAGTTGATCGAGCCAAGCAGAAAGTTGATCGAAAGCGCATGAAAGTTGATCGACCCAGACGCAAAGTTGATCGAGAGCAAATGAAAGTTGATCACCTCTAGCCCATTGATTGACTTTCGCGTTTGCCAGGTCGAAACACTGAACAAACCGGTCGATACTCCAGTTTCCGATTGATGTCGTAGCTAACTGGACAACCCTAATTTAAAGTACAACCGCAAAACAATTGCCTCTTTTAAACTTCTATCCCCCATGGAACCACTCAATGGACAAAGGTCTGCTTCACACGCTGCGATTTTAAAAAGTAACCAATCCAAATCGCGGATGCAATGACGGACATCCATTCATTGTTTACAGGCCCTGCGCCAATAATAAAAAGGGTACTGAAAATGATACTAATACCATAGAGAACCATCATTAATTTTGGCAAAATCCGTTTTCGTTTCAGCCATGCGTAAATTATGATCAGATATAAAATGAGATATATCACATTGACTATGTACAAGAATGGATAGTTTGCAAGATTAACAGTTAGAATAATGGCAAGCGTATTTATGAAAGATAAAATGATTCCAATGGCAGGCAAGACAAGCCATCCAGCAACAATTGCATAGCCGGAATCAGTGTTAAATGTTTTTGTATTATTCAAATCCTGGTTTTTGGAATCCACATTTTCCCTCCTTCCACTACGAAGGCAGTATAGCATAAGATCCTGGCAAAAGATACTGAATCGTGCCTCCATGTCTCTCATCCGAACCGTACAAGCCCCACACATTATTTTCCCTATAGATGACACTCTCCCCCAAGTATTTTCGATTGTAGTTGTGAAAGGAGGGGAGAACATGGCGACCTTACGAAAATACGCATCGACTTTGCAGTTGGTATTGGACGATGGCATGGACGAGGAAACAGGGCAGCCGGTTTACAAATTAAAAAGCTTTAACAATGTGAAAACCGACGCAACAGCCGACCAAATGTATGCCACAGCCAATGCCTTTGCTGGACTGCAAGAACTTTCGCTTTTTGAGATCCAATGCAAAGACAGCTCAAAAATCCGTAACAATGAATAAGGACTAAATCTATGAGGAAGGAGGGGATAATTTTGAAAAAACTGGAACTCAAATTTTTAAATCAGGATGGCAAAACAATCACATATAATATGGAGAAGCCAATCGAACCAGTTGACCCGAATGCTGTCAAACAAGCAATGAGTGCTATTTTGGAACAAAACGCTTTTACTACTTCCGGTGGTGAGCTGACAGCAATCAAAGGTGCACGAGTGGTTGATCACCAAGTAGAGGAAATCGCACTTGATTAACACACCGTATCCAATTAAACGTGAAACCCAAAAAACCAGTGGCTAGACAATTGTCCTGCCCTGGTTTTTTTACAACAATACGACTGGAGGTTTATGTGATGGAAACATGGATGTCGTTTTTAACGGATGTCGGCTTTCCGATTGTGGTAACCTTTTACCTGTTGAACCGCATTGAAGATAAGCTCAATATATTAATCGAATCCATACATGCATTGCCTGAGAAAATGAAATAATTAAGTGAAACTTCATTCAGTGGGTGCTTTCTCCCGCTGAATGTTCCCCTTCACGATTAAGGTTTACTTAGCTTAAAGGCGGGGGTATCAGAACAGCCTATTCATACGTTACAACATGCTGTCACGGTGAGTGAAACTTGTATCACATGCACTGCACGGTCGGGAGAGGAGCCCGTCGTCTCGGTAGACAGCGCACGCATGCCGGGAGAGAGTCACATTAACTCAGGAGACGCCACTCGCCGACAGTCTTTTTTTAATGTCTGATCCCACGATCACAAACTTTCTCCGTTCTAATTATCCAGCAACAGTCTTACGGGTACCCGGTGTTTACTGCTGGTTTCGGAAATTAAACGATGTAATTGAATCAGCACGATACCATCTTTATAATTGGCGCTGATTTTGTCTGAGCGAACCGGGAATGGCAGCTTAACAGTCCGTTCAAATGCCCCCTGCAAGATCTCTTCTTGAATGACGGTCCCACCACCCTTTTGAATATCAATGACCCCGTTTAATTCCAGTTCTGTATAGTTTACATAAATATCCAGCTTGTTAATATCCGCCAGTCCAGGTATATTAACGATGCAGGTGACCTCATTTTCCGCTTGATACATATTGACTTGCGGTATAGTAGGTTTAATGACGTCTTCAAACTCGTTCCAAAAACTTTCTCCAAAAAAGCTATCCATGTTTTTTTTCCACTCCGACATTTGCTTAAATGGATCCATTATAATCACCCCTTTGGTTCACGTTGAAATCTGTAATAGGTTATGCCGGGCGATTTAATTGGGTGAACATAACGATTCGACACGAGGGACATTGGGTTAGCCCAGACACGCTTATTTTGTTGGAAAAACACGACCGGTGTTGATAATATTGGATATCATTGTATTTCATTCAGGATAAATTTGATGTATGCTGGGGAAAAAGAAAAATGAATGGGGGACTTTTATATGCTGGGCAATGCGTATGTCATGGTTGTCATTATTCTGGTTATTAATATTGTTTATGTCTCTTTTTCTACTATGCGAATGATTTTAACGCTGAAGGGGCGCAGATATTTGGCAGCCTTGGTAAGTATGGTTGAAATTGTTGTCTATGTGTTAGGGCTGGGACTTGTACTTGACAATTTAAACCATATTCAAAATATAATTGCATATGCAGTAGGTTTTGGTATCGGGGTAATTGTCGGTACCAAAATTGAGGAAAAGCTTGCCCTAGGATATATTACGGTTAATGTGATTTCTTCTAATCCAGATCTTGAATTTACCCGAAAATTGCGGGATAAAGGCTATGGCGTAACAAGCTGGTATGCGTATGGAATGGATGGGGACCGCTTGGCGATGCAAATCCTGACCCCAAGAAAATATGAATTGATGTTGTATGAGACGATCAAGTCGATTGATCCCAAGGCATTTATCATTTCCTATGAGCCGAAGCAGATTCATGGCGGGTTCTGGGTGAAACAAGTGCGAAAGGGTAGATTGGGCAAAAAAGGGAATGTGGCCACAAGCAAACCGGGAGCGCAATCACAGTTTCCTGGAACACATGTGGAGTATCCGGAATGACAGATTACTTGCATACTATTTGAAGCAGGGGGGGAAGCTGAAGATTGCGGAATATGGGCGCTTACCTTTTAGCTTTATAAGAAACATCCAAAGAAGGTGAAAAAAGGTACGCCACCCCTCATACGAAGCCAATCTATTGTTAATTACATTGTAACATGCTTTGTTTAAAGTGGAGATTTAGATGTTGTGAGATTTTTATTATTGAGTAAGCTCTTGAATTACAATTTCGGCTTAATTAAGGTATTTAATGTAATATAATTAAATAAATCTGATTTATATCAAGGAGACGTATAGTTTTGATTGCAAAATGCATTAAATTCCACAAATTCGGTAGTCCTAAAGATGTGTTAAAAGTTGAAAATAAAATCATCCAACCGAGTGAATTTCATAATTCCTAGCCCTTGTGCCCCAACGAATTTGAGACATAAAAAAGGAAGTACCTCCCCAAATCTTGTATAATGGTAGTTGAACCGACAACC
>NZ_JBFNXI010000052.1:0-21403 GCF_040812445.1 Lentibacillus sp. L22
GATTCGAACCTCCGACCCTCTGATTAAAAGTCAGATGCTCTACCGACTGAGCTAATGGCTCATTGATCGCATCATAAGTTCTGATTTTAGAGCATATTCAAAATGGGGAAGGATAAACCACCTATTGAACATTCCCTTTTATGTAATTCATTTGCAAACATAATATTGGCTGGGCTACCAGGATTCGAACCTGGGAATGACGGGATCAAAACCCGCTGCCTTACCGCTTGGCTATAGCCCAACAATATGATCATGGTGGAGGGGGGCAGATTCGAACTGCCGAACCCAAAGGGAGCGGATTTACAGTCCGCCGCGTTTAGCCACTTCGCTACCCCTCCGTATTGTTAACAGCTTTACAAATATTATACATAAAAAAATGATGCCGGCCAGAGGACTTGAACCCCCAACCTACTGATTACAAGTCAGTTGCTCTACCAATTGAGCTAGGCCGGCTTGTAGCAGTTGTTCAAAAGGTCCGGTAAAAATGACACTCCTTTTGAACATACGCTTCATATGTACAAAAATCACTATCTAAGTATGTGTACCAATTGGAATGTTTATTCATTCCAGTTGACACAACGTACGAATGGTGGAGGATGCAGGGCTCGAACCTGCGACCCCCTGCTTGTAAGGCAGATGCTCTCCCAGCTGAGCTAATCCTCCCCAAAATGGTGACCCGTACGGGATTCGAACCCGTGTTACCGCCGTGAAAGGGCGGTGTCTTAACCACTTGACCAACGGGCCTTGCCGATTATGTATGTCGCAATTAAAAACTATGTCGTATACCAACGAATTTTATTATATACAGATTGCTTGATTTTGTAAAGGGTATTTTCACTTTTTATCATTTTTTAGCCGGGTGATAAATTGCTTAGGGTCTATGGTTTCTTTCAATATTAGTTTTGGGTTATACTATCTACAGATCTAATCGAAGTGTTCAGTAATCGATGAATATAAAATATTGATTTTTCAATAATTGCTTTGAACACTTGCTTATATTGGAGGTAAACAAATGACTGAGTTGTTAAAAGGGAAAAATATTGTTGTCATGGGCGTCGCAAATCAACGCAGTATCGCCTGGGGAATCACCAAGTCCTTACATAATGCCGGGGCAAATTTAATATTTACCAATCGGCAGGAACGTTCCCGTAAGAAATTGGAAAAACTGCTAGAAGAAAATGAAATAACAGCAAAGCTAATCGTTTCATGTGATGTAGCCAGTGATGAGAGCATCCAATCCGCTTTCCAGGAGATTAAAGAAAACGTTGGTGTCATTCACGGATTGGTGCACTCGGTTGCATTTGCCAATAAGGAAGAATTAAAAGGAGAGTATGCAGACACATCCCGGGACGGATTCCTGTTAGCCCAAGAGATAAGTGCCTACTCCCTGGTAGCTGTCACAAAGGCAGCCAAGGAATTAATGACTGAAGGCGGCAGTATTGTTACCCAAACTTATCTTGGTTCAGAACGGGTCATCAAGAATTACAATGTCATGGGTGTTGCCAAAGCCTCATTGGAAGCAAGTGTCCGCTATTTGGCCGAGGATGTTGGTAAATATGGTATTCGTGTTAACGCTGTTTCTGCAGGACCGATTCGCACGTTATCCGCAAAAGGCGTATCCGGATTTAATGAAAAGACGTCTTTCATTACAGAGAAAGCTCCCTTGCGCCGTAATATTGATCAAGACCAAGTTGGCGATGCGACTTTATTCTTTATGAGTGACTTGTCCAGAGGTGTTACAGGCGAAGTCATGCATGTGGACTCGGGATATCATATTATTGGAGAGTAAAATGACTTAAGACGCTTACCTGAATAAGCGTCTTAATTTGTTTCAAAACTTTTTTATTTTTTAGGTTTTGATGGAAAAATGGTATAGGACCAGGACCATATAAAGTCAACAATAAAAACTATCCCCCAAAGCATCCCTATGGAATAGATTGCTTCGTTCGGATATGGAGATTCCTCATAAGTACCTGCTTCAATCCAGGAAAGATCACGTATATATCCAAACAATTCCTCCAAGTTTGCGGTACCGTACATCCAAAACACCAATTGCACAACAACAAACACTACTAGATGTACAGTGGAAGACCAACGATACTTTCTTGCCACATACTTCGGATCCTTACTTCTTTCTATAACTTGATAGTCTTTTTCGGTTAAAAGTTCCTCCCCACGCCAATCCCCGACTTTCTTCCGCATCCAGCGATCCAATTTCTTAAAGTCTATAACGCCAAATGTACATGCATAAATCACAAAAATAGTAATGACTATCTGAAAGGTTGAGATTTCCCCGGTTATCCGATAAATCAAGATTGCCAGTAATGCTTCTAAAGCTAAGAATACAAGAAAAGCAACGATAAAAAGTAAGCTTAGCTTTTTCTTATTCATTACATATCGGACAACACCGAACAGTAAAAGTGACACCATAGACAACACTTCTGCGGTAATGAATATTTCCCATTGGAATTTAAGCATGAGCTCCATCAACTACGTCCACTCCCTCCCCTACTTACCGATCATCAATTTCAATTTTAGCCATGAGTTAAGATCAGGGTATCCGGTCAATGAAAGCGACAAATGTGATTCCATTAACCCTTCTCTTAATACTTCCCAGGCCTTTTCAAAAACATCTATTACGTTTTGTTCGATCGGATAAAAGCCAGCCTTCTCCGACTTCTCCGTTGATTTCTGAATCTTACTTACGATTCATTTGTACCATTCAACCGCTGTCTCACTTCTTTAATTTCTTCAATGTCTAAACCAGCAATATCAGCAATTAATTGATCCGACATCCCTTTTTGATCATATTTTTAACTATCATTTTCTTTCCTTGTTTAAATCCTTCTTCCCGATACGAATTCGGCAATTCAAGTACTCGATCCGCTTCATGTTCAGGCAGTTTATCGATTTCCTTTCGCATTTGCTCCTCTTCCTCCCTCTATATAATTAAAATAGGTTTCGAAAAATCCATAGATAAGCTCCGTTTTTGCTGGGGCTAACTCCATTCCGCTTAGCATACGCAGGAATTCTATCTGAATTTTAACTCTATAATACCATGGAGGCTAAACCTTTCAACTCATCATCATATCAAGTTGAACCTTTTATCAATCGTTCAGCGCTTCTGAAAAACTTGGAAGAATCCCCTTTTATCCGGATAACGTTGTTTGACTGTTGGAGTGCCTTCCAATTCACCCTTTTTACTGGACAAAAAACAATATGTCAAAGGTACCTCCAATTAATTCAAATTTCTTCATTACAGAATTGCTTTAAGAGTCATTTTCCCTCCATATTTAAAATAACTGGACAGTGAAGAGTTCAAATAAGAAAACGCAGGAAAAATAACCCTTTCTGGCGAATATATCTAATAACCTAACTTACCGGAAAGGAGATTAGATCGCTGAAAGGGTTATATTAAATAGTTTACCCTATTTTCAGGCGATTGACCATACCTATGTTAAAATATATTGATTCTATCCCATGTGCATTTCGTACCTGCTTTTCCAGAAAAGCCACCTACAAATGGTTTATTATTGTCATTATCGGCTTGATGCGTGCCCTTTCATTGCCTGCCCGATGCTATGAAAAACTCAACCAATTTTTCCGTTCCGATGCATGGTCTTTAGAATCCATTCGTATGGCATGGCTTCAAATCATTCAACGTACTGCTCCTCTTGTTCGCTACAATGGAAAAGTGGTGCTTGTAGGCGATGGTGTGAAACAGTCCAAAGAAGCCCGGCGGATGCCTGCTGTCAAAAAGCTTCACCAGGAATCCGAGAATAACTCCAAAGCCACGTTTCGGACATTTGTTTGGTCTGTCGGCATTCTAATGGGAACACCACAGAAATAGTTTTGTCTGCCTTTGTTTATCAACCTGCAAGATGGTGTTAAAGCGATTTTTGGTTGGAATAAACAGGAAAGATACATCTCGGCAAGAATCCCATGTGGTGCAGATGATTGAACAAGGATTTATCACAGCGAAAACATTTGGAAAAGCACTATTGCTGCTGGATCGCTATTTCCTGTCTGTTCCTACCCTAAAGCGGTTAAACGAACTCCATCAATCCGAAGACACGCAGATGCACCTTGTTACCAAAGCCAAGAAGAGTGCCGTAACGTATGAGCAACCTCCTGCGAAAAAGAAGGGACGGGGAACGCCCACGAAAAAAGGGGAAAGATATCAAACTGATGACGCTGTTTTCCACCCGGGCAGATCAGTTTCAATCTGCTAAAGTAACCATCTATGGCAAGGAAGAAACGGTTCAATATCTCTGTCTTGATTTGTTGTGGGGACAGGGATTATATCAAGAACTGCGCTTTGTTCGTTCAATATGGAGAGCGGTCAGCCATTTTGGTAAGCACCGACCAAACGCTTGCAGCTATAGATATCATCCAGTTATATGGACATCGCTTCAAAATCGAATCTGCTTTCCGAGAAATGAAACAGGTCATCGATGGTTTCGGTTATCATTTCTGGAGTAAATCGATGCCAAAGCTGAACCGTTATTTAAAAAAGGGCGAAGCGCACCCGTTAGAGCAGATTACGGACACAAAAGATAAAGAAAACATCCAGTTGGCCATCAAAGCCATCGAAGGATACGTGATGTGCAGCTGTATCGCCATGGGGCTGTTACAGCTGATCTCGATTCATTATTCCCATCGTGTCCCTGGTCTGCTCTTTCGTTACTTGCGGACACCCTCCAAAGCAGTCGTCTCCGAAGCTACGGTGAAGGCTTATTTGCAGCGATCTATTTTTTACCTGTTTGCCCAAAATCCGCATTTATCCATAACGCAAATAATTCAATGTAAGCAGGAAACACCTGATTTTGAGGACGATTCACTGGCTTCTTAGTGTTCAGAACTTTTTATTGTCCAGTAATCTTTACTAAAGGAAAATTTATCATTATTGTCCTACCACAACCTGTTTTCAGGGTATAATAACTAACGAGATTGTTCGCTCTTTACTATTATCATTTTGTTTTTCATCATAATATTTATTAAATAATGCATTAAGTTCTGACTGGAAATCTTCAAATTTAGATTCATCTAAATGTAACTTCGCAATGGAGAAAGTAGATTGATCCTTTTTTTCCTTTATGATTTCGTGGTAACTTTTGTAGGATTGCAGAATGTACATGAAATAGAAAGTTACAAAATTCACCTTTTCATCATAGCTTGCTTGGTTCCATTCTTCTTCATCAATTTTATACGTCTCTGTGTTTATTGCATAAAATTTTTCTTCTCCTGATCGTGTTTTTCTTGTGTTTACAACCTTTACCAATCCATCTTCATACATCGAATTCATATGTCTATACAATGTAGCCTGTGGCACATCTTCTAATAAATCGTTTAATTGCATGATGGATAATCCCCCTTCTTTATCAATTAGTTCTAATGCTATTTTAAAACGTATCTGATTTTTAAATAATTTAAATTCCATAGCTTTCACTCCTTACTTATAATAATAATTGATTTTTATTTAAATGTACATTATAATTATCGTTATCAATAATGATAATTATAGGAGGATACCTTTATGAACACTGATATTAGTGTTTTATTCGATTTGAATTGGGACGCAATTTTACCATTAGTTATTCCAATTTTGGTTTTACACGGCATACTTTTAGCTGTCGCATTATTTGATTTGTATCGTCGCAGAAACATTGTAAATTACCCAATCGTTTGGGCGATTGTCATCGTACTGCTCAACACGCTTGGACCCATACTATATCTGATTATTGGAAGGAGAATGTTAAAGAATGATCGCCATTCATAAGGTGAATAAATCTTTTAGAGGCAGAAAAATATTAAAGAATATTAGTTTTGATATCGCAGAAGGAGAGTGTATTGGCCTATTAGGGCCAAATGGAGCGGGCAAAACCACGTTGATTAAATGTATGACTGGTATCATTCGTTATGAGAGCGGAAAAATCACCTTTCATGGCAAAGACATTTTAAACTTCAAAAATGATATTGGTTATTTGTCACAGCACACAGATTTTAAACGGTGGATGACGTGTGAAGAATCGTTACGATTTTTTGGCAGCTTATCTGGTTTAAGTAAAGAATATCTTGCTGACAATATCAATGACATTTTGACAGACGTAGGACTGAAAGACAAAAACAAATACAGAGTGGAAGAATTATCTGGAGGTATGAAACAGCGGTTAGGAATTGCTCAAGCGATTCTTCATCGTCCCAAGCTTTTAATCTTAGATGAGCCGGTTTCTGCGCTTGATCCCGTTGGCAGAAATGAAATCAAGAATTTAATCAAAAAACTGAAAGCATATACGACTGTTCTCATATCTACCCATATTTTAGATGATGCCAGTGAGTTCTGTGATCGCTACATTATTATAAAAAGCGGAAAAATTATTGGAAACATAACCAATCAAGATGAAACGGTAAATAGGAAACAAGTAAATTTCCAAGTCAATACAGACGAAACCACTACATCAACCATAAAATTAAATGATCCATATAAATTGAAAGAGATAAAAGCTGGTCAATATTCGGTCACTAGTAATGAACCAATCAATTTTTCTCATCTTATCAAAGAATTGGAACAATTAAACATCCAGATCAATTCTTTGGCATATGAGAAGAAAGATTTAGAAAAAATATTTTTAGAGTTGGTGTCCGAAGTATGAGAAATATAGCTATCTTATTCAAAGTTGAATTACTGGAGGCCATTAGAAATATAAAGTTTATCTGGTTAACGATATTTTTCACCATTCTTGGTGTAACACAGCCATTAATTGATAAATATATGGAGGTCATTATTCAAAACGTTGGAGGGATTGACGGGATAATGATCGATCCGAATGCCCCTGATCCACAGGCAAATGAAGTGTTACTGGCGACTTTTTCAGGCCAATTTAATCAAATCGGTTTAATCATACTTGTTATAAGTTTTATGGGGATGATCGCCAATGAGAAAAACAGTGGAGTGCAAGGCTTTATCTTCACTAGACCTGTATCCAGTTTAGAATATATCAGTTCCAAACTTTTTGGAAACTGGCTGATCAGCATGGTATGCATTGCAATAGGTTCGATTGTTTCTTATTTCTACACCATTTATCTTTTTGATTATTATTCTATCACTGATTTTTTATTGTTCCTTGTATTTTACAGTGTATGGATTCTTTTCGTTATCAGTTTAGCAGTTTTGTTTAGCACCATAATAAAAAGTTCGATATTTATTGGTGTGGCAACAATATTATTATCGATGGTTTTTCTGTTACTAGGAAATATCAATGAGACATTTTCTTTATTCCTGCCAAGCGGTGTACTGACCTTAGCGGAAAGCTTGCTTCTTCAAACAGGCAGTGCCAACTTCCTGTTACTCATTGCACCAATTATCTATATTATGATTAATATTTTTACAGCCAAGTTCTTCATTAATCAGGTTTAGGAGGGATAGCACATGTTATCGATTAAAAACTTAACCAAAACATATAAAGGTTCTAACAAAGGAGTGAAAAACTTATCTTTAGCATTGCATGAAGGCGATATCTGTGGATTTATTGGCGCAAACGGAGCGGGAAAAACGACGACGATTAAAGCCATTGTTGGTATACATGCGTTTGATAAAGGGGAAGTAAAGCTGTTTGATACAAAGCTAAAAGATGATCCCGAAAAGTTTAAAGCGATGATTGGCTATTCTCCTGATACCCCTACGCTATATAACAACATGACTGGAAAAGACTATATTGAACTCATTGCGTCTCTCTATCAAATGGATGATAAAGAACGAGATAAAAACTTAGCTTATTTACTAAAAGAATTAGAATTGGAAAGTGCGATCCATGAGCTGGTATCTAGCTATTCCCACGGAATGAAACAAAGGCTCGTTCTCATTTCGTTATTTATGCATAATCCAAAACTCATTATTTTAGATGAACCTTTTGTTGGTTTAGATCCCAACGCTACTCATTTTTTGATCAATGAAATGAAAAAAAGAGCAAAAGAAGGAGCGATCATTTTATATTCTACCCATGTGCTTGAGGTAGCCGAAAAAGTTTGTAATAAAGTGGTGATTTTAAATAAAGGCGAAGTGGTTGTAAATGATACGATGGAAAACATTATCAAAGACACATCGTTAAATGAACTGTTTAGGGATGTGACATCCCATGCATAATCTGAAGTTATTATTTTCATTTCGTCTGAAAAATCAAATGAAGCTTTCTAATTTGAACAGCTCGAATAAAGAAGTAAGAAAGTACGCTATTTATACTATTTCAGGTTACATTGCAGCTTTTTTAATGTTTTTAGGTTATGTGCTGTTTATTGCCATAGATTTAAATGCAAATAATAATATGGCAGCTCTTTTTGTTTTACTCTCATCCTTATTGTTTTGGATTTTTGGAATATGGAATAATCTTAGCGGATTTGATGATGTGATAGATGGCAAAGATAGTGATTTCATTTTTAGCTTACCTATAAAAAGCTGGGAAGCCAAGCTGCTTCCACTATTGAGTAAATATATCATTCATATCATTTTAACATTTATTGTGTTGATGTTTGGGTATATTTTAACGCTCTCTTTTTTAAACATTTACTTTATCGTCATCCTTTTTGTTTTATTAGTATTAAGTTTCATCATTCCGTTACTGGCAATCAATCTGACTTTTTTAATTTCCTTGTTGGTACGAAACTTTCTAACACTGATTAAGTTCCATAACAATGTAACAGAATCGATCCTTTCCTTAGGAATTTTTATAGCACCGCTGATTTATTTTATAGTTAACTCAAAATCCATGGATTATAAAGATTGGTTTATAAATGCCTCTATTTTTCGATATTCGATTGATGATATAACAGAATCTCATTTTCTATTAAATCTCATTTTGTTATTTATTATAGCGGTTGTTACCACAACGATAACAATCTATGTATTACATTATTTTCATCATTTCCTTAAAGATCAAAAAAGAAAACAGCTAAAAAGAAGAAATACGAATGCCGTTTGGACTGTAAATACACCCATTATTGCGTTATTGAGGAAAGAATTCAAATTATATTTCTCTTCCCTCACATATGTAAGTAATACGCTGTTAACCCCTGTTGGGATGATCGCATTAAATATATGTATTCTCATTAGAGTCATACCAAATATGCCTTCCTTTTCTTATGATGTAATCGGATTTACGATCACAGCCCAACATCTATTTACCATGATAACCTTTGTATTTCTCATGCTTACAACAACCACCTCTTGTAGCCTTTCATTCGAAGGAAAAAGTATTTGGGTCATGTTGGTAGCTCCTATCCGCATCACTAAAATTGCATTAGCAAAAGTATCGGTAAATATACTTTTATTTCTCCCTGGTATGGCGTTAACTGTCATTGTGTTTTATACCGTATTTCATGTGAGCATACCTTACCTAATAACGATGGTCGTATTGATGTTCACTACATTGACCCTAATAAGTATTGTTGGTTTTTTAGTCAATTTACGTTTTCCAACCTATACATGGAGTAATGATATGGAAGTAGTTAAACAGAGTAAAGCCACGATCATTACTGCCGTTATAAGTATGGTGACAATTCCAATTATTATTTTAGTCGTATATTTAGGTAGTATTTTCTTTCTATTACCCATAATTCTCATAGAAATACTATTCATCATTGGAATGATGAATAAAATATCAAATAGTAGTTTGATTTTAAACTAAAAATTTAAGTAATGGATGGAATAAACATAAAAATAAATAATATTTAATGAAAATCCAAATTGCTATCTCACCTTTCAAAGTGAAACACAGACACAGAATAAAAGATTGATTGTCTTATCTGCGGTAAGTCAAGAGAAGTTGAATGAACTAAGTATGTGTGACACCTACGCTACGGATGTCTATTATTTTCACCTTAATGATTATGTCGTTCCAGTAGCAGATTTTTTAATTGTGAATGCTATTCAATCTTTATCAAAACGAGAGATCAACTCATTATCTTATGCTTCTTTTTCTTAGATATGAGTGATACTGAAATTGCCAAAGAGTTAGAAATAGCTAGGGGAACCGTTAATTACCACAAAAAGAAGGCATTAGAAAAGATTAAAAACTATTTAAAGGAGCATGAAAATGAATGACTATCCTTTACTTCCTTATTCGGTAATCTTAATGGCGGTACAAGACGATTCACAAGCTATGGACCAAGTTGTGAACCATTACAAAGGCTACAATTACCGCACAGAGAAAAATAGTAGATGAGAATGGAAACACTGCTCTGATTGTGGATGACGAATGGAAGCGAAGGATAGAACTTAAATTAATCACAGCAGTTATCAAGTTTAAATTTCATTAACATCATTCTCATGCAGAAAGTTAATTGTTGAATTTTAGAATGGAATTGTTCTTTGACAAATAAAGCACGGAAGATAATGTCGTGCAGCATAACAAAAAATCAGACACGTTCTGCTGATGACGAGCTACCTGGTTCTTGCGCCATGACTTTCCATGGAAACGAGCGATAACCAAGAAGTCTAATGTAATCGTGGTGGATTACTGGCGATAACCCATCAGTTTGAATAATGATACTCCCCTACCGTCATGGTTCCAGCGTTTGAAGCGTCACAAGCTATGAGTAGGGCTGGAACCAATACTTGCAGGGGTGAAATTCCCGTGGGGCTGTACCAACAGCCGTCTGATTTTTTAAATAGTCGATTTATCTATGTATATACTTTTTGCATACAAAACATCTTTATATACAAATGCAGGAATAAAAAAGAAAGGTGAACCGCAATAATTGATACATCTTTCATAAAAATACAAATTGATGATGATGCATTGGGACAGTACATTCTTAAACAGATTGACGAAAAGATGAAGGAAATCGGAACCGATAAGTTATTTTATAGTCTTGATGATTCTATTCGATTGGGAAAGTAATATTACACTGGGTTCCTAATTGAAGTTTACTATTTATCTCAACTTCTCCGCCATGAGCTATTATGATTTGCCTTGCAATTGCCATTCCTAGTCCTGTTCCAGAATTATTAGAAGTTGCATTCGTCCCACGGAAGTATCGATCGAATAAATGTTCAATCGTTTCTTGATCCATACCGACCCCATCATCTTCAATTAAAACACGAATTTGTCTTGGATGAGACAGGTCTTCATGAAGTATGATCTTAATTTCAGTATTAGGCGGATTATGTTTGATACTATTCGCGATTAAGTTTTCAAATGCTCGCTTTAAGTATTTCGTATCCATATTAAAAAGTATTTGTTCCTTATTCGTTTCAAATGAAAACACCTTATTTTTTGATTCAGGCATTTTTTTCAATTGTTCCAAAGTACCTTTGAGAACATTTACAAGGTCTTTTTGTTCAAGTTGTATCGGAATAGTATCATTTTTCAATTGAAAAGTTAAATTGAAGTCTTCGATTAGTTGCTCCATATACTCCACACGTTCCTCCATGATTTTGGAAAAGTGACGTACTTTATCTTGTTCCCAGTCATGTTCATGTGAAGAAAGGAGTACAGTATACCCTTTGATAACAGACAAAGGCGTCTTTAGATCATGTGAGACTCCCGTCATCCATTCTTCCCTTGTCTTTTCTAATAACTCTCGTTCTTCTGTGTTTCTCTGAAGAGTTGATGTAAGCTTAGAAAGAGCCTGCGTCAATTCTTGATACGTTTTATATTCAGCTTTATTTCGCCAGCGTTGCTTTGAATTAAACTTTCGATTATTAAAAGGTTCTTCATATTTACCTATAGATAGATTTTCAATCCAAGATACAATATAGAGTAAAGGAGCACCCAATTGTCTTCCAAAAAATAAGGCAATTAATATTCCAATAATAATGATGGAAAGAACCCATAAATTATTCACCCAATATTGAAAGGGATTATTACTTGTCATCGGTTTCCCCAAAACCCATGTTAGATCCTGATTATCTTTGGTTTCATACCATGTAGATAACTGAAAACCCTTTTTGGCAGGATATAAGTAGTCAGACACTAGTTCTCCAGGGTCATAATGATCTGGCATGCTTTTTGGTTTGTTAATGGAAAAAACTTCATCACCCTGCTCATCCAAGATTTGTACCCACATGTTGTTTTTTATCAAATCTTCTTTTGTCTTCGAGCCTATTGTAGGCTTTTGATCAACCATATCCGTATGTTCAACGATTTTGCTAATCGATAATTGTGGATTTTCTTCTTTGTTATGACCGAGAAAAAAGCTAATCAAAATAACACTAAGAACAATGAGTAAGCCCCAAATAAGCATTAACCAGAAAAGTCGTGATACGAAGTAATAGGCGACACGGTTTTTTAATTTCACAACAACTCCTCATTTACGTCTGTTTCAAATATATAGCCTAATCCTCGGACTGTTTTAATCCATTTAGGTCTGCTTGGATCTTCTTCTATTTTTTCACGTAAACGCCGTACATGTACCATCACCGTACTGTCCCCACCATACAATTCTCCCCATACATCTTTATAAATTTGATGCTTACTTAGAATTTGGTTAGGGTGTTCGCAAAAATAGAGTAAAAGTTTCATCTCCTGGGTAGGGCACTCTATTCGTGCACCATTAACAATGAGTCTTCCAGTATTGGGATCTATATTAAAAACCCCATAATCGTAAACTTGCTTCCGTGTATGTTGGGCTGGAATTTGAATAGAACGTCGTAATTGAGCCTTCACACGAGCTACTACTTCTAATGGATTAAAAGGTTTGGTAATATAGTCATCTCCTCCAAAGCTAAAACCCTGCAACTTATCTAAATCTGTTGTTTTTGCTGTAAGAAACAATATAGGCACATCTGTCTCCAAACGAATTTTGCCACATAGGGTAAAGCCGTCTATATCAGGCAACATAACATCTAACAATATAATGTGGGGATGATTTTGTGTTGTCATTAAAAGTGCTTCTGCTCCAGTAGCAGCTGTTAAGACATTTTGAAAGCCTTCCTTTTCAAATATTGTGATTAATAAATCTAAAATATGCTGATCATCATCAATGATAAGAATTTTATGATCCTCAAGTTTTAAAGTCACACTTTATCCCCCTTCCTATCTTCATTATTACATAAAACATAGATAAAAAAGCCCGTTTAGTAAAGAATTTATATCCCGTTTAGATTTCTGAAAAGTATAATTACTCCATAACCTAAGCTACTCTAAGTATGTAATTGATATAGAGAAATATTCGGAATTGGATTGTTAAGCAAATGTTTAGGGAAAGTTTCATTCATGTTTAATTTATTCCGTTTACGATAGAAATGAGGTGAGAAACAGATGAATGATCAAATATTAATGACAAATGATCTAACAAAAAAGTACAAAAAACACATATCTGTAGATGGACTAAATTTACGGATTGAACGTGGACAAATTTATGGATTCCTTGGGCCAAATGGGGCCGGAAAAACGACGACGATTCGCATGTTACTAGGTTTGATAAAACCCACAAAAGGTCATATTGAAATTTTTGGGCAAAGCCTGAAAAAAAATCGTCTGCCAATTTTACAACAGATTGGATCGTTGGTGGAGTCCCCAACATACTATGGAAATTTAACTGGCCGTGAAAATTTAGAGGCGGTTCGAAGGTTACGGGATCTTCCAGAAAAACGTGTGAATGAAGTATTGGAAATAGTTAGATTAAGCAAAGTTGCGAACCGGCTAACAAAAGAATATTCTCTTGGAATGAAGCAACGTCTGGGGATTGCGGCTGCAATGCTTAGTAATCCAGATTTATTAATACTTGATGAGCCAACTAATGGTTTAGATCCATCTGGTATCCAAGAGATTAGGGAGTTGATTAAAAAATTGCCTGAAGCAGGAATGAGTGTTCTTGTATCCAGCCACTTGTTAAGTGAAATAGATCAAATGGCTACACAGGTAGGGATCATTAATAATGGAAAAATGATTTTCCAAGATTCGATTGAACGCTTAAGACAAAAACAGAAACCACTATTAAAAGTCGGCGTTAGTGATGTCATGAAAGCAAATGCAATATTAAAAGAGCAAGGGGTAAAGGCTGATTTACAAAACGATTTCTTGTGGTTAGCCCAAACGGAACCCGCGTTTGTTTCAGATATTAACGCTACTTTGGTTCATTCGGGTGTATCTGTCTACCGACTGGAAGAAGTGAAAAGAACACTTGAAGATATCTTCTTAGAATTAACGGGTACAGAGGGTAGCTTATGAGAAAGATATTGTGGGCAGAACAATTAAAATTAAAACGTTCATCGTTATTAATTATTGTATTATTGGTTCCATTACTTATCTTGGCATATGAGTTGGTGAATTTCACCTATCGTGCTGAGTTTGTGGAAAAACAAGCGGAGATGTTCGGTGCTGATTCCATGTGGATGTATTTATTGTATGACAATAGCTTGTTATTTGGACTAGGTTTCCCATTAGCCGTTACACTTACTGCATCTGTGATAGCAAATATTGAACATCAGGCAAATGGATGGAAACAAACCCTTTCAATGCCTATTTCAAGAGGAAAAATCTATTTAAGTAAATTTATTTGGTTAACGATTAGTCTATTCCTTTCTGTTACTATTTTTCTGATTGGAATGGTTTTTCTAGGGAAGGTACTCGGATTTGAAGGGGATATTCCATGGGGCTTATTGATAGGCGACAGTTACGGCATGTTGATTACCGTATTACCAATTATGGCGTTTCAATTTTGGTTATCCATGACCATTAAAAATCAGGCTTTCTCAATTCTTATTGGAGCAATTTCTGCTATTATGGGTTTATTTTTAGCAGCTGCTCAAACGACAAGATGGTTACCCTTAGCCTATCCAAGTCAAGTCTCAACGATTATATTGCAATATGAAGGATTAGGGTATAATCAAGATTTTTCTGCCTTCCTCGTCATCAATTTGTTATTAGGTATCATCCTAATGTTTATCGGAACTATACATTTTGCTAAACAGAATGTGCAGTAAGGGGGGATTATGTTGAAAAATATATTATATGTTGAACGATTAAAGTTAAAACGCTCCAAGTTGTGGTTACTTTATTTGCTAGGTCCGTTATTAGGTGTGTGCCTGGCTTATATCAATTTCTTTAAAAACTATGACCTTTTTATGCAGCCTGGGGATAATGAATGGATAGAGGCGTGGACACAAGTAGCATTATTTATGGGTCCTTTTGTATTGCCAATCCTAGTGGGGGTATTCACGGCTCTTGTTTGCAGAAGTGAACATGTCGGCGGAGGATGGAAACAATTATTAGCCTTACCAATCAAATATTCGGAGATCTTCTTAGGGAAATTTTTAACGGTAGTAAAAATGGTAGTTATTTCAATGGTTATCCTATTAATCTTTTTTATAGGATTTGGTTATGTACAAGGAATAGAAGGCAGTCTTCCGATATTTTCAATATTCGGATTCGTGATTAGAGGGATTTTTGCTTGTTTACCATTGATTCTTCTACAACTAACGATATCCATAAGGGCTAAAACCTTTGGTATACCATTAGCTGTTAGTATTGTTTTTACTCTCCCAGCTATTATAGTTGCCAGCACACCTTTAGGACAGATTTATCCTTGGACGCAACCTATGCTAGCTATGTCACCTGAAGATGAATCACCTATTCAGTCTTACTTGTTATTTTATACACTAGTTATTGGAACCTTCGTAGTTTTACTAATATATGGTTTACGGAATTTTACTAAGCGGGATACTTTTTAATTACATTTAGCGGCTCCGAATGAGTTATTTCAGTCGATAGAAATCGAAAAATGACTGAAAAACTTTAAAAAGCTGGTTGAGGAACAATCTCTTGACAAAATCTTTGCGTAAAGATAGCTGAAACTGTCGGTGTTGATGAAAAAACCATTAGAAATATTTTAGGGTAATCGGATTATCCTATAAAATTTATAAGCACATTAGGTTTTTGACTGAGGTCTAAACAGAAAAATTTTAAAATCTTAAAAATGGGATCTGATTTTTTGAGCATACTGCATATTTCTTCACTCACTAATACAACCTAAAACCGTTGTTTGTTTAGAGTGCAAAAACAATACAGACAGCTAATATATCAAACGGCGGTTTTGAAATTAAGAAAATTCAAAGCCGCCGTTTTCCCTTTTTAAAAATAGGATTTCGGAGAGGGTGTATTAAGTGCGCCCTTTTTTAGGACACGGCGGTATGAAGGAGGTTATCGCCGTGTTTATTTACTTTTTTCCTGATTTGATACCATTCTACATATTAAAAAAGTTCTTGAAGTTCTATGGGATTATTACGGCCATGAATCTACCTACACAAACTACATAATACGATATACAAACTCTTATGCCCTGCTGATTTATGTTCAGTTGGGCTTTTTGTGGGGAAATCATCGCCCACCTTTGCAGTTGCGAAGGGAGAGGAAATGCATGATAGAACCGGATCGTACCGAGTGGCAAGTTCGCTGTACATTTAATGCTTTTTGTAAACGTGTTTTGAAGAATGAAGCAATCAATATTTTTAATGAAAGAAAACAACGACAAGCAAAGGAGATGACATTTTCTGATCTCACCCCACAAGAAGAAAATGAGCTCTATACCTTAGATAAGCAATACGAAGGTGAAGAAGGACAAAGTTTTCAAGTGGCTGGAAAGAAAATAACTCCGAAATTACTCGCTGAAGCGTTGCGTACTTTGCCAAAAGAAAAGCGTAAGACTGTCCTTTTATACTACTTTTTTGACAAATCAGATGTAGAAATAGCTGAACTACTCGATATTCCACGTAGTACCGTTCAGTATAGGAGGACAAGCTCTTTCAAAAGGTTAAGACAATTTTTGGAGGAACATGCAGATGAATGGAGTGATTAATTCTAATGTTGGAAACAACGAGCGTGGTTTATTGCCGTACCCAATTATTTTAGCTGCAAATAAGGGTGAGCCAGAAGCAATGAAAGTAGTTGTTCTACATTATGGAAGCTATATGACAAGCCTATCCATGCGTAAGCTCCGTGATGAACAAGGAAACACTTATTGGGGCATCGATGAAGATACACGCGAACGCTTACGAGCGAAGCTTATGCAATCTGTTTTAGCTTTCAAAATTTGAATACAGAATGGTTAGGTTTTCCCTTTCATTAATCATATATTTGTTCTTTGACAAAGAAAGCACGGAAGATAACGCTGTGCAGTATAAACTAAAAAATCAGATACATTCTACTGATGACGAGCCACTTGATTCATACGCCACGACTTTCGTTAGAAACGAGCGATAATCTATGAATCTAATGCAATCGTGGTGGATTGCTGGCGATAACCCATCAGTTAGGATAATGATACTCCCCTATCGTCATGGTTCGAGCGTTCAAAGCGTCGCAAGCTATGAGTAGGGCTGGAAGAAATACTTGCAGGGGTGAAATTCCCGTGGAGCTGTACCAACGGCCATCTACGGAATACCTTAATTTAGATTACATCTAATATTGCGATAATGAATCGATAAACAAAGTATCCCGAAAAGCCCATTAATACTACCCCTGCAATGATAGAAAACCCTTTAATCATTGAACGGTTCATTACTTTTCTCGTAGTAGCCACAATTGTTAATAATCCTATATCGTGCAGTAATATTCCTGTTAAGACACCTGCTGCTATGATTAAAAAGTTGGTTGAACCAGTAGAAGTATATGAATCAGACAGAACTGCCCCAAATACACTTACCCAAAAAACAACATTTCCAGGTGATATCGCAACAAGAAAGCCATTACGAAAAGAAGAACCAAAAGATTTAGTCGGCTTCTCACCTGACAAAGTAATATCACTTTCTGCATTTTTAATCGAGTCATAAGCAATTAAAAATAAAAAGACCGCACCAATTAACCACATCGGTATTTGAATAAAAGGAAACTGCAAAAAAGATGCCAACCCTAAGTAAAGGGCTAATATTAAAGCAAAATCAATGGTCATCCCACCCAACCCAGCTGCCCAACCGTGCATAAATCCATTTTTAAGACCCTGCCTTATCATCTCTACTGTAATTGCTCCAACCGGCATTGCAACGGCAAGCCCTGCAAGAACATATGTAAAAAACAATGCCATACAACAACACAACTTTCATCATATTAGTCTATAATATAACCTGTTATGGTCATATATTTACCTGTTAAAGCTCCCGATTGTTACACTGTAATTTTAGTTTATAGAATAATTAATTTGATCTTTTCACTTTTCATCTTTTAATTTTCAAACTCTTCTTACCGCTAAAACCATCATCCAAATTGGGAAAATTATAGGTCCCACCCAAAAGAATCTCTCTTCAATTATGGGTGTTTCTGCCCATCCCCCCGAAAAGGTGAACATTATTAATTTAATAGACAGCAAAGACCGTTGACGATCCGTCCAAAAATGAAACTTCCTTATATGTTTTTGATGATCTTCAGGTAGATCATTTAATAATAAATTAAATTGACGGTTTGGTAATTTATTTCCTAAGTGTACAGCCTATAAATCATTCATGTTTTTCATTTTAAGTTTCTTATTATTTCATTTCTTCTTCATCGTTAGTGGAAGTAGATATTTGATTTAACTTTTTACAAATATTGGTAAATGCCACCAATTCGTCTTTTGTTAACGTTTTGTGAATTAATTCCATTACTTCGTTTCGGGATTTCTCTGCTTTCCTCAAAAAAGCATGCCCTTTTTCGGTAATAGTATGGTGATAAGAACGTCTGTCATTCTGGTCGCGTTCCTGTATTATTAAGGATTTATCTATAAGCTTTTTTACTAATTTTGACACTGCTGATAATGAAATTCCTAACTCCTCTGATAGTGATCGTGTAGTTTTGGGGCCTCTCCTTTCTAATAAGTCGATAATATTGTATTGAGATGAAGTAATACCATCGACATTAAATTTATTATGATGAGAAACAATTCTGCATTGAAATGGAACAAATTCCTGTTTGAATTTATAGAAATTATCCAAAATTTATCCTCCCTTGGAAAATAATCTAGAGCCTTTTTTATTTATTTTCTCTTGCTTCTTAGATGAATTTTTATTTTTGTTCATGTTACTAGTGACTTTCAATGAAACTATAAATTATTTACAACTGAATTTAAGTACTAGAGAAATAGTTGACCTAGTTAATTATAATTTGATAATATTAAAATAGCAAATATTTCTTTTTGTTTATAAAAAGTCAGTAGGAATTAATTACCAATTATAGATGCAGAATTAATTAAGAAGACATTAAGATACTTTCAAAAAACTGGATATTTACCGACTCCGGTTGTTCCAAATTAAAAATTCCCATTTCCAAAAAAATTTAATGAAGTAATGACAAAAGAAGATAATAAGGGAATAACCCCATTTATCTTCTTTTTGTCAAATCCTCCAAGATTAAAGGGAAAGGATTGTATTTCGCTACTTGACGATCCATATCACAGATATTCTGAACTACTTAAAACATTGAAATAGGTTATCAAGATTACTTTTATATATTCCAACTAACTATTTGCTACTGGATCTCTGTGCAATTTGAACATTTCCAAGACTTATAACTGATATCTCTCAGGAGGTTAAGCAGATAATGCACGAGCACGATCATATTATTTTACGTGAAGTAAATGAAAATAATTTAAAAAACATTTCCCTTAAAATTCCGAAGAAAAGAATCACAATTTTTACGGGTGTATCTGGATCGGGAAAGTCATCCATTGTCTTTGATACGATTAGCCGGGAAGCACAGCGACAGTTAAATCAAACGTTTACGACGTTTATTCAAAATCGCTTACCCAAATACAGTCAGCCTGATGCTCTATCAATTGAAAACCTTTCTCCTGCCATTGTGATTGACCAAAAACGTTTAGGAGGTAATGCGCGATCAACACTTGGCACGGCTACCGATATCGACTCTTTATTGCGGTTGTTATTTTCCCGTATCGGAGAGCCTTATACCGGTGAGTCTGATATTTTTTCTTTTAATAATCCAAAAGGCATGTGTCCAGAGTGTGAGGGCATTGGACGTAAGATTGAGCCGGATTTAGAGAAATTATTTGATAAGACAAAATCTCTTAATGAAGGGGCTATTTTGTATCCGACTTTTTCTGTTGGTAGTGCCTATTGGAAGAGATATGTGTATTCCGGTTTATTTGATAATGACAAAAAACTCGATGACTATACGGCAGATGAATGGCATACATTGCTCTACGGTAAAGGTGGACGTATGGAAATCCCTTTGGAAAGTGGTGGATCTGTTCATTCCGATTATGAAGGCGTTCTGGTGAAATTTAAACGACTTTATATTCAGAAGGAAGCCAGCCAGCATTCAGAAAAAACCCGTGCGCAGATTCAACAGTTCACATCGTTAAAGCCCTGCCCTTCCTGTGAAGGAGCTAGATTGAATCCAACTGTTTTGAATTGCAAGATTGACGGACATAACATTGCGGAGATTTCGGCATTAGAACTAGGTGAACTTTTATCTTTTCTAAAAGGGATTGAAAATCGAATTGCAATACCAATCATTGATGGCATGACGATTCGATTACAACACCTCATTGGCATGGGGCTTTACTATCTTTCGCTAAATCGTGAAACATCAACATTGTCCGGTGGAGAATCACAACGAGTGAAGATGATACGACATCTTAACAGCAGTCTGACGGATATGATCTATATCTTCGATGAACCGAGTATAGGGTTACACCCTCGGGATGTGTATCGACTCAATCAAATGCTGATAAAATTGCGTGATAAAGGAAACACCATCTTAGTAGTTGAACATGACCAGAATGTCATTAAAATAGCCGATCATATTGTGGATGTCGGTCCTAGTGCAGGCACAAATGGGGGAGAAATTGTCTATCAAGGAAATGTTCACGGTCTATATGATTCAGATACACTTACTGGAAAATACATGCGGACGGAACCAACCATAAAAAAGCAAATACGGAAACCTGACGGACATCTTTCTATCATCAATGGTACAAAACACAATTTAAAGAACGTGACCGTTGATATTCCTTCGGGTGTGCTAACGGCAATTACCGGAGTAGCCGGTTCAGGGAAAAGCACACTAATTTTTGGTGAGCTTGTGACACAACACCCAGATACCATCGTCATTGATCAAAAGCCTATTGGTACATCGATCCGATCTAATCCGGCAACTTATACGGGGATGATGGATTCCATTCGGACTTATTTTGCAAAAGCCAACAAAGTAAGTAAATCACTCTTTAGCTTTAATTCAAAAGGAGCCTGTCCGGAATGCGGAGGAACTGGATTCATTTATTCCGATCTTGCATTTCTTGAAGGAGTCAGAACCACTTGCGAAACATGCAATGGACAGCGATTCAAAGAGGAAGTTCTTCAATATAAACCTGAATTATTCATACTTCTAACCAAAAAGATAAATGAAGCTTAGCCCTGGGTTATTTTCGTAAAATAAGATGGAACCTTTCCAGAAATGGTTTGCTTAAACTAGAGATC
>NZ_JBFNXI010000053.1:0-20850 GCF_040812445.1 Lentibacillus sp. L22
CTCTCGGAATAAGAGTTCACCTGTATCGGATGAAAGTGCACCACCATCGTTAGATAATTTGATTTGGCGATTGAAATCTAGCGGTATTTGCGGTAAAGTAGCCAATATAAGAACCCCTTTCTGTTGGTTTTTGTTGGTACTTTAACTGTAACAGAAAATGGGTTCTTTTTTCATTTATTAGATGAATAAATGTTTTGGCTAAACCGACTGTCAGATAAGCATTTAAACTGTATTATAGAATTTCAGTGAATAATTCAGGCTGCATTATTTTTTTTCACGAATGTATACTGGCTAATTTCACTGTTAATGAGTGATTCTTCGCTATATTTCATCCCGTTGATGTTAATGATCGTAATCGTCATTAGTGTAGCGGAACAAGTGAAAATGTATAGTGACCATACCAATAATGCCAAGTATACAAAATATTGCTTTATCATTTTGTTCGGTACAAATGTGATGTTAATAATACCGACTTGTTTTTCTATGTCTTTCACTCAATTATATCCTTTTCTCTTAGATCAAGAGAAGTCTAGAATATTAGTTTTGGTTATTTTGACTATTGGGATACTATTAAGTTCATTTGTTCTCCATCGTTTATACAAGATTAAACATAATGAGGATAAGCATTATAAACGTATCAAGAAATATGAAGAAGCTATTAATGTATAAGGAAATGGGGTATTCCTATGGCAGAAGAAAATGAAAGTAAAGTATTTGCTCTTTTGGAAAAATATCTAATGGGTCCGATGGGTAAAGTAGCATCCTGGCGTTTTGTACGTGCAATTATGGCTGCGGGCATGGCTTCTATCCCGTTTGTAATCGTAGGTTCGATGTTCCTAGTGTTAAATGTATTACCGGAGACGTTTACATTTTTAGAAGGCTTTTTTGACAATACGTTTTTTAGATTTAGTGACTTGTATATGCTGGCGAATAAGGCAACTATGGGGATATTAGCGTTATATTTCGGCCTTGTAGTGGGATATGAGTATACAAAAATATTTGCTGACGAAGAAGAGTTAAATCTAAATCCCTTAAATGGCGCTTTACTAACTTTGTTTGCATTTTTTATGACCGTTCCTCAGTTAGTTTGGAAAAATGGAGAAATGTCTTTAATAGACAAAATGGGTGATGACAATATAATTGTTAATGGATGGGAAATGGTAGCGGATGGAGTAAGTCGTTTGGATGCTACAGGAGTGTTCACAGCGATCATTATGGCTATTATATCCGTACAATTATACAGATTGTGTGTGAAACGAAACTGGGTTATCAAAATGCCTGATCAGGTACCAGAAGGTGTTAGCAGATCATTTACCGCATTAATACCAGCATTCGTAGTTTCTTTCGTTGTCATCCTAATTAACGGTGTATTAGTTGTGTTAGGTACTGATATATTTAAACTAGTAGCAATTCCTTTTGGATTTGTTGTTCATTTAACAAACAGCTGGGTAGGTATTTTAGTGATTTTCTTCATAATCCATGCACTTTGGATTGTTGGTATACATGGGGCAACTATTATTTCAGGAATACTGACACCGGTCGTTCTTACAAATCTGCAAGCGAATATAAATGGAGCAAGTATTCCATTTGCAGGTGAGTTTCAAAACGCGTTCGTTGTTATAGGCGGTTCTGGTTCTACTTTGGGGTTATGTATTTTTATTGCATTTTTAGCCAAGTCGAAACAATTAAGCGTCTTAGGCAAATCAGCTATTGCTCCCGGTATTTTTAATATTAATGAACCATTGATATTTGGATTACCGATTGTATATAATCCATTCTTGGCTATTCCTTTCTTTTTAGCACCAATGGTTTCCGCATCAATAGGTTATTGGACAATTAAACTAAATATTGTTCAACCAATTATTGCACAGATGCCATGGCCTACCCCGGGAGGTGCGGGAGCCTTTATTAGTACAGGCGGAGACTATATAGCGATCATTGTTGCATTGATTTGTGCTATAGCAGCATTTCTCATTTGGTTGCCATTCATTAAAATGTATGATAAGAAGCTAGTTAAGCAAGAAAAAGGTGAAGATGCGTTAATTTGATTAAGGCCAGTAAGTCAACCGAAATTATTCACAACCTCGAAATAAAATAGAAAATAATAAGAAACGCCCTGATTTTATCTCGGGGCGCTTCTTTTATAAGGCGTAAGTGGCATTAATAAATACAGGGTTTACATTTCTTCAGCCAACATGTTTTCTTTTTCAATTTCCACATGATGACCTGCTTTCTTGTAAAGTTAACATTTGAATAATCGTCCTCAGAACACCGTCTTCTTCATTGGAACGGGTAATGAAATTCGCAGCATCTTTTGTATCTTGAACCGCATTTCGGACAGCAAAGCTATAGGTACTGCGGGTCATGAGCTCTATATCATTGTAGCCGTCTCCAAATGCCATCGTTTCTTCCGGCGTTACTTGCAATAACTGCTGTAGGTGTTCAACGGTGGTGCCTTTATGAACATTGGCATTAGCTATGTCAATCCAGGCTGCTTCCGATGCGACAATATAAGCTGACCCGAAAAAGCGAGATAGTTTTTCCCTGGTTTCGAAACATCGAAGGGCTGGATCGTGGACGGTAATCTTAACAAAATCCTCTTGAATCTCATTAAAATCGGATACTTGCTTTACTTGAGCATAGGACTTTCTGACAATAGCAGCTTCTTCTTGAGGAGTGTTATCTTTTATAACCGCACAATTTCTTGTACACGCAATAATGGTATGATCCAAGCTTATTTCCTCAAGTAAACGGATAATTTCCAGTCCTAATTGATTGCTTAGCAAGGATTCATAAACAAATTCGCCGTTATGCTTGATTCGGGTGGCACTATCCCCTAGGATCCATAAATCATGTGCATCATTACCAAATAACTCTTCAACACGTTCACATTGTTTACCGGTAACTGGAGCAAAAACAACGCCTTTTTCTTTCATTAGCCTTTTGACATCCTTGTATAGTTCCCTGTTAAAGTCACCACTATTATTTAAGAACGTTCCATCCATATCAGATAGCACCAATTTAATCATATAATTTTCTCCTTATTTTAAAAAAACGTTTGGGCTCATAGTTTACTAAAATCATGATTAATAATTTCAACTAATTCAAATTCATTATTCTCGTATTCAAATTTCAAAATACAACAATTGCCAATCTTTTCTTGTTGCGTAATGGAACTAGTATGTTCCCAGTATCTCATGAAATTTCTACAAGCTGCTCCATGGGATACGGCTAAAACAACTTTATTATCTTCTTCCATTATGTTTTGACATGTTTCAGCAACCCTTTTTTGAAATTCGGTTTGTCCTTCTCCGCCAAAGGTAACAAAGAAATCCTCATAGGGAAGTGGTGGGTTTAAGTCCTCACTCTCACCTTCAAATGTTCCAAAATTCCATTCCTTTAAACCTTTTAATCTCGTATAAGGTGTGTCGGTCACAATTTCCAAAGTATCACAGGCTCTTTCAGATGTGGAGCTATAGGCATCATCGAAAACTATATTGTGCTCCTTAAAATACTTTGCGGCAGTCTCTGCTTGTTTGATTCCTAATTTTGTAAGTGGTGAGTCACACCAACCTTGAATTTTCCTTCTCACATTAAATATAGTTTGTCCATGCCTCATTAGATATAATGTTTTTTTCATTTGTATGCACCTCGTATGATAGTTTAGAGTTCATATATAGCGCCTTACCAGTTGGATTTAGACAACTGGTAAGGCGCTATATGGTTTTTACCTCAAAATTAATGATGGATCATTTACGAGTAATCCTCATTGCTTCTTTATCATATAAGGCATTACGTTTTTAGTTCAAATTTCCGGCTACTTCATCTTTAACGGTGAGTCCATCTGCTTCCAATTCCACAATTTTTCCTGCAAACTGTGGTAAATATTTTTTATGGGCAATCAATAGTTCATCTAAAACACGCTTTGCAGTTTCACCACTAGGAATGAGTGGGTTGATAGTGAATGCTTGTAATGCCAAACCGTAGTCGCCGGTTACTGCTGCTTCTTCCACACATAACTCCATATTCTTCATTAATTGCAGCCAACCTTTTTCAGCTGGTTGAAGCGAGCCGAAAGCAATTGGTCTTGCTCCTGCTGCACCGATATAGGCAGAAACTTCGACAACGTCATCTGGAGCCAAATCAGGAACAGCGCCGTTATTCTTCGTTGAAACAACCATATGGGTATTTTTGTTGGCATAGATAGAAGTAATGGTTTCGCAAGCGGCATCCGAGTAATGGGCACCACCACGTTTTGATAATTGTTCAGGTTTATAATTTAAATTTGGATCCTTATACAACTCAAACAATTCTGCTTCTGTTTGTTTCACTTGCTGGGCCCTCGTACCAACATTTGGATCATTGTATTCTTCCAGCATGTGTTGCAACATTTCTTCATAGCGGTAGTAATAACGATGATAGCCACAAGGGATCATGTTCATCTGTTTCAGTTGTTCAATAAAGAATGGTGTATCATGAATATTTGCCGGAATACCCGAATCATTACCATACATTTTATCAATGATTTCAGAAGTAACATCATTTCCTTGTAAATCTTTCACGCGATGCCAGTGGAAGTGATTTAAGCCGGCAAAGGAATAAATAAGTTCATCCAAAGTTTTTCCGATTAATTCTGGTTCGGCCATCATGGCGCCAACTGGAACATTACACAAGCCAATAACTTTTTCCCATTTACCGTAACGAATAATGGCATCCGTTACCATTCCACTCGGGTTCGTAAAGTTGATTAACCAGGCATTCGGGCATAATTCCTTCATATCTTCCACAATGTTTAAAATAACCGGGATGGTCCTAAATGCCTTGAAAATCCCGCCAGCCCCGTTGGTTTCTTGTCCCGTCATACCATAGGATAAAGGAATTCTTTCATCTTTTACCCGGGCATTTAATAAACCAACTCTAAATTGAGTGGTTACAAAGTCAGCATCTTTTAATGCTTTGCGACGATCCAATGTTGTATGAACTTTCACATCATAAGGAGAAGCATCCCACATTCTTTGCGCCATCTTGGCAACAATGTCCAGCTTTTCCTTGCCATCTTCTATATCAACAAGCCAAATTTCTCTGATTGGAAGTTCTTCATATCTGTTAATAAATCCTTCCATCAATTCCGGAGTATAGCTGCTTCCTCCACCAATGGTTACAATTTTTACACCGTTTGCCATACATCATTCCTCCTCTTTCTTTCTATTATAAAAGGGTCGGAATGGGAAACAAGAGAACAGCGAACAAATCCTTTGCCGTTTACAAATCCATTTACAAAAATCCGTTATTTTTGTAAATGCTATTTACGGCGGGTCGTGTTATAGTATAAGTGGTGATTGATATGTTATTGACGGAAAAAATGAAAGGAGATATTTTCTCTCCATCTGAAAAAGGAATCGTTCGTTATATGTTTGAACAGAGGGAAAATATTCAAGGTAAAACAGCAAAACAGATCGCGAAAGAAACGTATACGCATCCCTCTACATTAATAAGAGTTGCCAAAAAACTTGGATACAACGGATGGGTCGAGCTGAGAAATATTTTTCTTGAAGAAATTGACTATCTGAACAGCCATTTTAATCATATTGATGCAAATTATCCTTTTAGCGAACAAGATAATGTAATGACCATTGCCAACAAAATGGCTGTATTGAATCAAATGACCATTAGTGACACGTTATCCTTAATAAACAATGATGAATTACAAAAGGCAACAGATCTTTTGAATCAAGCAGAAGAAATCAAGATATTTTCGTTGAACAACAACCTGGACATCTGTCATGATTTTAAATCACAGATGGTTCGGATTGGCAAAAAGGTCAATCTTTGTACAGTAGATCAAGGGTATGAGGCAGCCAGCTGCAATTCGAATACTTGTGCTATTGTTATTTCCTATACTGGGGAGACTTCTGGTATTATTGGTTTATTACCGATGTTAAGGAAGAAGGGGACTCCTATCATTGCCTTAACAAGTATAGGAGATAATACCTTAACAACATACGCGGACTGTATTTTCAGAATTACTACTCGAGAAAAATTGTACTCCAAAATAGGCAGCTTTAGTTCGAATGATTCCATCTCGTTTTTGTTGGATCTTCTTTACGGATGTGTATTTTCCAGGAATTATAGAAATAATCTGGAATATAAAATTCGTATTTCCAAATATTATGATCACCGAAAAAGTTCCAATGAAGTGATGCAGGAAGGTAATCACGATAATGTTTAAAAGACAAATACTAAAATATGAGAGAGAATAGGGGAGAGTAAGATGACTCGAAACATTATTTTTTTTGATATAGACAGTACATTGCTAGATGATGAAAAAGAGTTGCCCGATTCTACGCGAGAAGCGGTTCAACAATTACAGGATGACGGGCATATTGTTGCAATTGCTACCGGACGCGCACCATTTGCTTTTAAAGATTTAAGAGAAGCATTAAATATAACAACATATGTCAGTCTTAATGGGCAATATGTCGTCTACAACAATCAAGTAATCTATAAAAATCAGCTGGATTTCACAGCTTTAAGTCATTTAAACGAGGAAGCAACTAACAGTAAGCATCCATTGGTTTACCTTGATCATGAAGATTGGCGCTCAAGTGTGGAACATCATCCATTCCTGGAAGAAGCGATCACCTCTTTAAAAATCAACCAACCCGTTACTTTTGATCCTAATTATTATCGCAATCGTGATATTTATCAAGCATTATTATTTTGTGATGGGGAAGCCGAACAACAGTATAGAGAAAAGTTCCGTCAGTTTGAATTTATTCGTTGGCATCGTTATTCGGTAGATGTTTTGCCAAATGGTGGCTCGAAAGCAAATGGAATTAAAAATTTGATTCATCATCTTGGCATTGATCTGCAACATGCATATGCTTTTGGGGATGGGTTAAACGATATAGAGATGCTAAAATTCATTCCGAACAGTGTGGCGATGGGAAATGCTGAGCCTCCAGTTAAAGAAGCAGCCAAGCATATAACCAAAGATGTCAATCACAATGGTGTTTTTCATGGTCTGAAGATTGTTGGACTTTTATAGGATAATGATGAAGATGAAGCGGCAGGCAAAGTCCCTCGCCGCTTTTATGGCTAAACGGTAATTAAATTGGGGTAACTCGATCCCATTAGGCAGAATTGGAAAACCAGATGATATTACACGGGTAATAGCCTTTCTCGCATCTGATGAAAGTTCTTATTGCAACGGTGCTGAAATTGTTATAGATGGTGGCTTAATATTAGGAACCGATGTTTAAATACGTTCAGTTGAAATTAGCTGAAAAGGTACCATCCTTTTCAGGGTTATCCAAACACCCTTTTAAAGTAAAATTAATCAAGATTCATCATGGGACATATGACTGTCCAAGCGTTCCGTAGCGAGCTTGGATGGTCTTTTTTTGGTGGCAGGAGCCTATTTGTTGTTTTTATAAAAAAAAATAGTGACTTTTTGGATTGAAATGTAGTACAATCAGGTGTGGATTAAATTGGTGAAATAAGGAACAGCTCTTCAATCTGATATGTATAATCATGTTTTTACACATTTTACGCATACTGTAATTGATCTTTATTTTTTTATTAACAACCAAGGCACGGGAAAAAAGTTCGGCTCTTCCTTCAGGGAAGGGTTTAATTTACGTGTTACAGTTTTTGAAAAGGAGTAACATGGTATGGAAAAAAACAAAATGGCGCTTATCATCGTATTAGCAAATTTATTTTTGGCATTTTTGGGAGTTAGTCTTGTTATTCCCGTTGTGCCAACCATTATAAATGAATTACATTTATCCGGTTCAATTGCTGGATATCTTGTTGCGGCATTTGCCTTTTTACAGCTGCTGGCTTCACCGATTGCCGGAAAATGGGTGGATCGTTTGGGGCGGAAGAGAATGATTGTAATTGGATTGGTCATCTTTGCCTTTTCTGAATTTCTATTCGGTATTGGGCAGGATGTTGTTGTACTATTCATTTCGCGCATGTTTGGCGGTGTCAGTGCAGCTTTTATCATGTCCGCGGTTACGGCTTATATTGCCGATATTACTTCGCTTGAATACCGCCCAAAAGCACTTGGATATATGTCAGCGGCCATTAACACAGGATTTATCATCGGACCAGGAGTAGGAGGTTTTTTGGCAGGGATTGGAACCAGGGTACCATTTTTCTTTGCTGCTGGTTTTGCGTTGGTGGCGGTTGTATTTTCGGTTATTTTACTGCATGAGCCTGAGCGGCATCATGACGCTGTACAACAGGTGCCGGGAGCACAAACAACGGGCTGGAAGCGAATATTTACACCAGTCTATCTTATTTCTTTTTTGATTATCTTTATTTTTTCGTTTGGTCTGTCATCGTTTGAATCGTTATTTTCCTTGTTTGCCGACCATAAATTTGGTTTTACACCGACAGATATTGCCATTATGATTTCGGGTGGCGGTATATTAGGTGCGGTATTTCAGGTTGTCTTTTTTGGTTACTTTATCAAATGGTTTGGAGAGATTCGGTTAATCCGTTACTGCTTGATTTTCTCGACAGTTTTGGTGTTAATAATGACCTTCGTGCACGAATATTACACAATATTGCTTGTTACAGTAACTATTTTTGTCGGTTTTGACTTAATGCGTCCGACTGTTACTAATTACCTGTCAAGGATTGCGGGAAATGAGCAAGGCTTTGTTGCCGGGATGAACTCCATGTTTACGAGTATCGGTAACGTGATCGGGCCAGTGATTGGTGGGCTTTTGTTCGATATCAATTTGGATTTTCCTTTTTACTTCGCAGCTATATTACTGGCCATAGGTGTTGGCCTCACCTTTGTGTGGAAAGGGGTTGCCAGGGAACATGCGTAGGGGCGACGCAATTTGTGTTTTTAAATAATGCCCCCACTTCTACTTACCTTTTCAAAAATTAATCGAAGTGGGGGATACATCCCAAAACAATAAATCCCTTTTCTTATAAACGTTTAAAATGAAGATAGTTCAACCAAGCGGGTTACAAATGCCTGTTTTAATCCATGTTAAACAAATGGCGTTTTTGTAAATTGAGCCGTAAAATGAATATTGGAATAACAGGATAAAAATGTGTACAAACATTAATTTCGTGGTATAATGAACATAGAAAAGTTATAAGTGCATACAATAATAAAGACCGTCCATGCTGATACATGGAACGGTCACAATAGACTGAACCCCGACAAGAGGGGTTGGTAGCTCAGGAAAATAATCCCTCACTTACCGGCTAAAGTGCATGAGGGATTATTTTTTATGGTTTTTGTCAGACATAATAAACGCCACCAACATCCCGAAAGATATCATCAGCGTTAGTGCACTAACAATGTCCATTGGTAAGCACCTCCCTCCCCGGGAAGTCTCCCAACGAAGACTAACGGCAGGTCGACAGTGCTACCAAACCCCTCATGCGAAGCCAGTCTATTATGTTTATTGTAACATATTGCAATCATTTATACTGTAATTAATAAGGGATTTTTCGAGTGTTTTCATATTGGGAAAATATAAGAATAAAGATCTTCAAGATCAGGAGCACCATGCTTAGGCGAAAGCAGTGGGAGACAAATATGGAAATCATTGATGCAACTATATAAAACCAGAGCTACACAAAGATGCAGCTCTGGTTTTTAAATTTAGTTTTACAAATTCCCAATCGATAAGTACTTCGTTTCCAAATAAGGTTCAATTCCTTCGATGCCACCTTCACGGCCAAGACCGCTTTCCTTCATGCCGCCAAATGGTGCATGGGCAGCGGATGGTCCGCCATCATTCCAGCCAACAATTCCGAAGTCAAGGTGATCATGTAAGTATGTCCCGGTTCGGTAATCATTGGTGAAGAAATAGGCTGCCAGACCGTATGGCGTATTATTGGCGATTTTTACCGCTTCGTCCAGCTCTTTAAAAGTAGTAATCGGAGCGATCGGGCCAAATGTTTCTTCGTGCATGATATCCATGTTATCATCGACATTTTTTAATACAGTTGGATAAACAAAGTAATAGCCTTTGTCGTCATCAGTATCATATTTATTACCCACCAAAACTTCGGCGCCTTTTTCCACCGCATCGTTTACCTGATCAACAATCTTATCGTAGCCTTTTTTGTTGATGATTGGTCCAACATCCGTACCTTCATCCATACCATTGCCGACCTTGAGTTTTTCCACTTCTTCTCTCAGCTTTTTACCATATTCTTCAGCAACATTTTCATGGATAATCAGCCGGTTGGCACAGACGCAGGTTTGTCCGGCATTTCTAAATTTGGTTGCGATTGTTTGTTTTACGGCAAAGTCAAGATCGGCATCCTCTGCAACGATCAGCGGGGCATGACCACCTAATTCCATCGTTACATGCTTAACCGAGTCAGCGCTGTTCTTGATCAACGTTTTACCAACAGGAGTCGAGCCGGTAAACGTGATCTTCCGGACGTAATCGCTATTGGTAAAAATATCTCCGGCGACACTTCCGCGAGTATTTACACATTGCACAACATCCTCGGGAATCCCCGCTTCATGGGCTAGTTCGACGATGCGAATCGCAGTTAACGGTGTTTCGACTGCTGGTTTGACAATAAAAGAACAGCCTGCTGCAAGTGCCGGTGCCGCTTTTCTGGTCATCATGGCAGCCGGGAAGTTCCAAGGGGTAATTGCTGCGACAAGTCCAACTGGTTGATGACTGACAATAATGCGCTTGGATTCCGCATTTGCCGGAATGGTACGGCCGTAAATCCGTTTTGCTTCTTCGGCATACCAGTCAATATAACTTGCTGCATAGTCCACTTCGCCTAATGATTCATGCATTGGTTTTCCATTTTCCTTGGTCATGATTTCAGCGATTTCTTGTTTGTTTTCTTTTACTTTGTTGGACCATGCCTGCAGTAAACGGGAGCGTTCATGGGCATTGACTTTTGCCCATTCCTTAAAAGCCTTGTGTCCAAGCTCCAGTTTTTGCTTGATTTCCTCCTCACTATCCATTTTGACTTCCTTAATGACTTCCCCCGTGGCTGGGTTCGTTACGTTGAATTGATTTGACATTGTTAGTGTCTCCTTTAATTGTTTTTGTTTGTATCATGTATAGACCAAATCCGATGATGCACCAAATACCTAGAATAATCCATTCACTCGGCCAACTAAGTGAAGATGGCATACCGGGTAAATAGAAGCTTATGAAAAGAATACTTAATACAATTGCTAGTGTACCAACCGTGCGCCAGTATTTCACTTTGTATGGTCTGTGTAAATCTGATTCTGCCCTCCGTAATTGTAAAAATGAAATGGAAACAATAAGATACCCGACAACAATACCAACGCCACCAGCATTGACAATCCATACCAGTGCCGGTCTTCCCATAAATGGGGCAAGGAAGGCCAACACTCCCAAAAAGACGATCGCATTTGTTGGCGTTTTGTATTTTGGATGAATATAACCAAACCATTTTGGAATCATGTCACGAATGGCCATTGCATAAAGAATCCGGCTGGCACCGATAATAAATGCATTCCAACTTGTTATAATGCCGGCAACCCCGCCCAAGACAAGCAGTGTTCCAAACCATTGACTACCAAACAAATTCACCATCGCATCGGCAGTTGCCAATTCTGTTACAGCAAGTTGCGAATCTGTTAGCCCTACCGTAACCCCGAAAACAATTAATAAATAGAAAATAACTGAGGTAATAATGGAAACAATTAATATTCGGCCAATAATTTTTGGTGGTGCTTTTATTTCCGATGCCACTTGTGGAATAACGTCAAACCCGACAAATAAAAACGGGATCATAATGAGTACGGACATTGTTCCACCAACGCCATGCTTAAAAAGTGGCTGTACATTAGTCATATTCCCATTTTTTATTGCGCCAAACACTAAAAGGATTCCAACTAATACGATTGCGACCGTAAACACGGACTGGAAAATGGCTGCCGGCTTAATGCCAAAATAGTTAAGTGCTGTTAATAGTATGGCCCCAATAGAACCGATCATCACCCACGTTAAATAAACATCCCATCCGCCTAATGACCATAGATAAACTTGATGATGGACGGGGATAACGTAATCTATAACAGTTGGTAGTGCTACAGCCTCAAAAGTCATGACAGACACATAGCCAAATAGAACTGCCCATGCCGCAACAAATGCACTCCTTTTGCCAAATGCCCGTAGCACAAAAACAAGTCCGCCACCTGTTTCCGGTATTGCTGCTGCCAATTCAGCGTATGTCATGCCAATAAAGATAACCAAAAGCCCACCAATGATAAACGAGATCACACTTCCCAAAAATCCGGCAGTAGTTATCCATTCACCGGAGAGAACAACCCAACCCCAGCCAAGCATTGCTCCCATTGCTAAAAATAAAACATCGGTCATGGACATTGATTTGGAAAATTTTTTGTTCATGTTGTTCCCCCCTGATGTGTAAGTGATACTGTAATTTATTCAAAAGCTTTTTCCAAAATGTCCAGTCCTTTATTTAATTCTTCATTGGTAATAACAAGTGGTGCCAAAAAGCGGATCACATTGCCTTTTAGTCCAGCCGAAAGTAGTAACAGGCCATTGTCATTGGCATATTTCACAATTTCACTGGTTTTTTGTTTGTTAGGCAGTTTTTCTGTTCGGTCAGTAACCAGTTCAGCTGCAACCATCGCACCAAGACGGCGAACTTCACCGATATAGGCGTGTTTCTCCTTTAATTCGTTTAATTTATCTTCTATTTTCTGTCCGATTGTCTCCGCTTTTGCTGATAGCTGTTCTTCTTCCATTACATCGATGACAGCCAATGCAGCTGCACAAGCAACAGGGCTACCAGCGTATGTGCCGCCTAATTCACCGGGTTCAGCAGCATTTAAAATTTCATTGCGTCCAACTACACCGCTTAACGGCAGACCGGCGGCCAATGATTTTGATACGGTAATGAGGTCAGGTACGACATCGAAATGGTCGATGGCAAATAATTTTCCGGTTCGTCCAAAACCTGTCTGAATTTCATCGGCAACAAAAACAATGCCATGTTCCTTACAGTAATCGCTTACAAATTGGACGAATTTTTTCGGTGGAATGACAAAACCGCCTTCTCCTTGAACAGGCTCCATAACCACACATGCCACAGTCTCAGGTGCTACTGTAGAAAGGAAAAAATCTTCAAATTCAGCAATTTTTTGGTCAACATAAGCTTCCTCTGTCATGGTATCCGGCTTATGGTATGTGTATGGATATGGTGCTTGATAAACCTCTGGTGCAAAGGGGCCAAAGCCAAATTTGTATGGTTTCACTTTGCTTGTCATACTCATCGTCATATTCGTTCGGCCATGGAAACCACGGGTAAAGGAAACCACAGCTTGTCTGCCTGTATAGCGGCGGGCGGCTTTTACCGCATTTTCAACAGCTTCTGCTCCTGAATTCAATAATATCGCTTGTTTATCAAATGTGCCAGGTGTAATCTCGCATAATTTCTCGGCTAGATTAATATACCCTTCATACATCATCACATTGAAGCCGGGATGGAGAAAACGATCAACTTGTTGTTTGACAGCTTCGGTTACTTTTGGATGGGTATGGCCGACATTTAATGTACCAATTGCACCTGCAAAATCAATCCATTCTTTTCCTTCGATATCTGTTACAGTTGCACCGCTGGCATATGCGGCAATATTCAAATTCCCGTTACTTACACCACGCGGGATATACTGTTGTCGTTTGGCTTGTAATTCTTCTGTTGTTAGCAAAGATGTTGTCATCAAAAGTCACTCCTTCTTTCCAATATAGTGATAAGTATGACAAATATCTGGTATAATGAAAAGTACCAGTTGTTAATTTCTATAGGTACCAGATGGAGGATTATCTTATGTTGTTTACGTTGGATAAAATGGAGTGCAGAAAAAATCTATATCAGCAAATTTATGAACGTTTAAAGGAACATATGATGAACGGTCGATTGCAGGCTAATGAAAAGCTTCCTTCTAAACGGCAGCTTGCCGAGCAATTGCAGGTCAGTGTGAATACTGTGACAAATGCTTATGAACAGCTACTGGCAGAAGGATATATTTATACCAAAGAAAGAAAAGGTTATTATGTAGAAAATATTACCCCGTTTATACAGAGAGGAAGCCTGCAGAAGTTACCGAAAGATTTGAAAGAATGCACGCAGAACAAAGAAGGCTGGCTCTCCCTATCCCATATGACATCCGATATATCCATGTTTCCCGTTCAGGAATGGATGAAATGCCAGCAAAAAGCGATTGCCAATCATAAACGTGAACTATCGGAGCTTGGCCATTTTCAGGGACCATATATGGTACGGCAAACGATCGCTCGGATGATCGCGATGTCACGTGGAGTGGTTTGCGAACCGGAACAAATTGTTATTGGCGCGGGCACACAATTGTTAATTCGCAATTTAATGGGATTAAGCAAGCGGGACAGCGTTGTTGCAGTAGAGGATCCGGGTTATTCCCGTTTCTATACGCTTTTGAAAAATATGGGCTTTGATGTGCGTGCACTTCCTATTGATGACAAGGGGATTGCCATGGATGAGGTTGATGACTGCAGCATTAATTACTTGTTTGTCACCCCGTCCCATCAATTTCCCACTGGTAAAATTATGCCGATTAACAGAAGGATTGAATTATTGAATTGGTCAACCCAGGGTCAGGATCGGTATATTATCGAGGATGATTATGATAGTGAATTTAAATATGAAACCGATAGTATTCCATCATTGCAAAGTCTGGACCAAAATCAACGGATCATTTATACAGGTACGTTTTCCAAAACCATCCTGCCCGGGTTGCGGATCAGCTACATGGTATTGCCGCCGGATATGTTAAGGAAATACCGGAAACATTATCGGCATCTGATGCAAAGCAGTAACGCACTATCGCTGTATACACTATATTATTTCATTGAAACAGGAGCATATGCGCGTCACCTTAAACGGATGACACACCATTACGAATCGAAACGCAAGGAATTAATGGGGCAGATCCGTGAACGCTTTGGGGAAAAGGTGGCCATAGAAGATATTCCGGCCGGCTTGCATTTTTTGGCTCGGTTTCAAACAAAGAAATCATATGAAGAAGTAGAAGAAGATGCAAAAAGGAAAAAGCTAGAAATCTATTCGATGCGCCGATTTATGTTGGCGAATAAGTATCAAACGCCGGGGGTAGTTGATCTGGTGTTGGGATTTGCCAATATTCAGGAGGAGCAGATCCCGGAAGCGGTGAAGCGGTTGGAGCGGGTTTTGCTAGGGTAGAAGGATTGATCACACGATGTTCAGGCCGAAATCTACCACGTGTTTCTTGGCGTGGCTTTACGGATCGCTGATAGAAAGCTCGGAATCGCTGATAGGCAGCTCAAAACCGCTGATAGGAATCCCGAAACCGCTGATAGGGAGCTCGGAATCGCTGATAGGAATCCCGAAACCGCTGATAGAACGCCCGTAACCGCTGATAGGCAGCTCAAAACCGCTGATATATTATTGGACCCATGATAAAAATGACAAGTTCCGTGTTGTTTCGTGGCTGTTTTGGTAATCCCTACTGTCTCGCGGGCTGCTGAAAAAGTGTGAACAAGGTCTGTCGCAAATTTGATATAACGCATGAGAACATAACTGCATGCGTTTTGTCGGCAGGGGATTTTTTCAGCAATTCCTGATTGCCTTTCTGCGAGTAAGCTAAAAGTCTTGGTTTCCCGAAAAATAGATCAAAAGGCACTTCGAAATTATGCCGAATGTATCATATAATTTAGTTTAATTGGTTTGTTTTCCCATTCGGAATATATCACGGGACGCAGAGGTGAAAATGATGAATGCAGTGACTCTTGGCAGTATAGCGTCTGTTCAAGGTGCAATCAGCGGGTTGCGTCTACAGTTGGAGGCGAAAAGAGAGGAATTAGAACGGCTTAATCGGGCTTTATCGGAATTGTCGGATTGCCAAAATGATTTTCATACGAAAAAACCACTTTGTTTAAAACCGGAATTAACGGCAACTACCTGGTTCGGGGAGTGGGCTGATGATTTTGACTCCATAAGAGAAAATGAATTGCAAGAGAGCTATGTTGAAATCTCCGATGAACAATTGGATGATGCAATTTCCAAGTTGGAAGCAAAGATTCAGGAAATCAAACTAGAGATTCAAAGTCTGGAGGCAAGTATCGCAGCCCAGCGTACTATAATTGCTGGCCTGTACGCACAGGGAAAGGGGGACAAATAAATGAGTCAGGAAATTAAGGTCGCTCCGTTTTCAATTGAGTCGGCATTGGCGGAATTGCAGGCGGCTGGGGAGTCATTGGAGACGACTTTTGCCAAGGAAATAAATGGAGCGAACATCCTTGATATGGTCGAAAAAATCAACGAAATGAAACAAACGTATGAAGAAATTTTAACCTCCTACAAAATGTTGTTGAAGAATAATGCGGACGAGACCGGGGTGGCAATTGACTCATTTGTGGAAAATGAAAAAGTGATTGCGGACGCCATTCAATTTACACGATAGTTTTCAGATTGCACTGGCACTGAGGGATCAAAACAAGTAGATAAAGTTAAGGACGTTGGGATACAGGCAAACAAGTCAACCAAGAATACTACAACTTTATGGGATATTAAAACAACAGCTGATAAAAAATTGAAATATAAATTTAATGGGGAAAATGTTACCGCATATCGTGATCCAAAAACAAAATTATGGTGGGCAAAAGATACAACTGGACAAGGTGATTCAGCTTTTAAAGTTTTTAAAGAAGCAAAAGGTGGAAAAGAGCTTCACTGGTTGGCAGATTCAGATAAATATGGAAACTTTATTCCTGATAAGCATAAAAGTCAAACTGGAACCGTAATAAAAATAAAATAGGAAAGAGGTTTATAATGTCTTTAACAAGTACAGATATTGAAAAACTATTTAAATTAGGATTTAAGAGACCTGAATACGCTGATGATGTTTATCCTCAGGATGTTTATGAATATCAAAATGCTACATGGACGGTGGGAGGAAGAATTGCCCCCTCAAGTTATTTATTATGTGACGAAGAAATTTATAAACAAGGAACTTGGATTCCTTCATTGGAAGATTATATAATCTGGTTAGAAGAAAATAATTGTACGTTTAACTTATCTTTTGATGGGTTTAGTTATAAAGTTTTGGTCACTTGTGTCAATGAACAAAACTATAAAGGAAAGGGAGTTTCGCTTGAAGTAGGTTTATTTAATGTTACCATCCAAATACTTCGGGATTTTGGTGGTGCACCCGTACAAAAAAAATATAAGGTAATTGATGCGGAGATTATTGAAAAAGAAGATCTCTAAAGGAAGAGCCAGAATGTTTATTAAGTATGATGAATATGACCTATTAGAACTTTTTCAGAATGAGCCAGTTAGTATAACAGGTAATCCGGATGACGGGGAATTACTTTATTCATGCAAGGATAGTCAAAATTTTAAAGTGATTTTAACTTTGGATGTATATAGGCAAACGTGTAGTCTTAGTATAACATATAATGATGCTATAGTATTTGTTGGTGATTTTACCAGTGTTACCAGCATGAAGAAATTTGACAATAATATGATTATCTATATTGATGAAAAGGAAAAGATAAAAGTTAAATTTTCCAAACAAATTGGAGTAGAATTAATTTAAGTTTTGTTATTTCATGATGTGCCAGCACAAATTTATTACCATGTGGATAATGTGAAACAGTTTCCGAAGGGCCAAAACAGTATAGGCCATCACGTATTATTAAATATTGATGTGCTTCTTCCACTAGTTGAAAAGCTCAATCAAATCGGTGACGTAAAAGTAGATTACTTGGTAGCTGATCTAGGTTATTTTGGTGAAGAAGTCCAGACTACATCGTTGAAGGAACACGACGTCGCAGTGGTAACCGACTTTAAAAAGAACACGACCATCCCTGAAACTTGCTCTCCAAAAGGGGTGCCCGAATGTGAAGCTGGGCATGAGCTTATTTGGGATGGCTTTGATAAAGAAACCCAAACTTCCTGGTTTAACGGTGACGAAAGTAAATGCATGTCCTGTCCTTTACAGGCAATGCGTGATAAGCAGTTTAGTTTTTCCTTTGAAGAAAATCCATTCTTCTATGGACCTGTACCACAGGGCTCTGAACTGCAAAAAGAGATGCTTCATTATCGTAAACAAGTTGAACTAGGTTTCGCTCATGAGTCAAATCAATTGGACTCGGTCTTGCGTCATAAAAAGGTTCCTGTCAAAACAACGGAGAAAGTGCAATCCTTTTTCATTATGAGAGACATGTTTAGGTTGATTGAACGCATGATCAAACATGTACGAGAAACGGTTTTGCCCAAAGATCATGTTGAAAAAATTAAAGAGTTGCATAAACAGCAAATTGAGCAGATGTCATTGCCTTTAGCTGTTTAATCTCCAAGTTTATCTATGCTTCAAATGGTTTTTAAAAACCTATTTATATCCAAAGGGGAAGTATGTCCTTTTTTTGACTACAAATTATTGAATATTCAATTAAAACCTCCGCAATTCACACCATTTACTTTCATTTCCAATTATGGGGGTAAAGATTACTTACTCCGGTTCATATTCTTTAAAAAAGATACTTTTTGAACACGCTCTAATAGGGGTAGATATGGTAAAAATGAAATTAAAGATTAAAAATGATTCAAACAAATTAAGGTATATATCCATTATCAGACAAAACTGTAACGCAAGTATTGATAAAATTAAAAAGGATATAGAAAAGATTCTGTACTAGAGTGCGACTATTTTGATACGGATGAATTAAAACAGTTTCAAACGATAATTGATAAATTAATTGATGAAAAGGCCAAGGTTTATCTGTTTCAGGATGAAAGCGAAGTACCAATTGATAACATCAAAAATCTTATAAACACACATAAGCAAATTGCACAAGAAAGGGAAAATTTGGATGATGAAATTTTAGGACATGATTGATAAATATGGGTGTAATCTTGCTGAATCTTAGAAGTCCTTCCTATTGGATAAAGAATGTGACTTCTTTTATAAAACGGTAAAATAGATAGTTAGTTTAACAAAAACCTTGATTGGCATTAAGCCTTTCAAGGTTTTTTGCTAAGTTAGAACCGGAGTTTGATAGAAGATCTGCAAAAATAATCAGCTCCCAGCAAACATCAGCGCCACAGGGAGAAAGAGAATATTATGCGAGAGAACCGATTACCTTTGAAGATAAACGAAAGGTGATGGGTGGTAACTCTGACTTGGCTGGAGATCCATATATGATGGGGCATATTACTGTTGCCGGGGCAAATTTCATGTTTGATGATATTGTGACTATCGCGGATTCAAATGCAACAGCGGCCGATAAGATGATGGCCGGATTGTTTTTGTTTGGGAAGCCGGTTAAGTTGGTAGACAAGGGGTATGATTTATATCGGAGTGCATATAAGACTAGGAAGGTTGATAAGGGAAATGCTGTAAGTGAATTTGCGGGAAAAATTAATGCAACTAATATTCCTAACATGTCTAAAAAGGATATATTGGATAACCTGCCAAATAAGTGGAAACACACTGATCATAATGGCTTTATTCACATTAGAGATAGTAAAGGAAACATCAGAATGAAAATTGATCCTCCTGACAAAGTTACAAAATATGATCATGTTCATATATTTGATGAAAATGGTAACCCGCTTGATATAAACCTGAACATCGTGGATAGAAAAAGTCCAGATGCTCATATTCCATATGAAAATGAGGATGATTAATATGAAAGCACAACAAATTCAAAGCAAAATTGAAAACATGTACTACTGGGATGCAAGAGTATTAAAAATGGACTCCAACTTTTTTGGTGATGAGATTACCATTGTGTTTGAAGACACGGATTATAATGTAGAGTTATTGTTTACCGGTTGTTCGAAGTTCGTATTTGTAACAAGCGTTGACGATAGATTAAAACCTTTAAGAGAATTAACTAAACCTCAAATTCCTTATTTTATTCAGAATGTTGAGATTGAAGATATACAGATAGATGAAAAAGACCTACTGAAATGTAACATTTTAATGCCACCCTTAAATGTAGAAGTTGTATGTACTGATGTTATTATAAACAAAGCCTAATTAAAACCTTGGTTAGCTTAGGTCTTTCAAGGTTTTTAGTTACGGTTAAATAATATTGGATTTTTGGATTTCATCAAAAACATTGCCCGATGTTCTACATGAAGCATTGCAGAAACAGAACCAGTTCAATCGGGATGCGTAGCGGTTTGTCACGATGATGTACCCTAATTATGATGTTTCCAATTACATATAGGAATCTTGGCAGGAATATAAACAATGTCACGCCATTTGTATCGATGGCATGGTGGTAGCTATAAGAAAAGCCTGCCTGGTAAACCACTAGATGATACAGTTGATAATGATTTTTAAGGGAGGATATAAATATGTCGGTAATACTTTTAGTGGTAGAACAAGATGAAAATCAAATGAAATACTTACCCACAATAAGAAAAAATACAAATTTGGGATTTTCTGAGATTAAAAAAAGAATTGGAAATGTAAGTCCGATAATGGAATGTAATCTGTTTAAAGATGATGAGGACGGCGCAAAACTTAAAAAATTAATAAATGACCTGAATTATTCACTGAAATTCTATAATACAGTTTAAATGCTTATCTGACAGTCGGTTTAGCCAAAACATTTATTCATCTAATAAATGAAAAAAGAACCCATTTTCTGTTACAGTTAAAGTACCAACAAAAACCAACAGAAAGGGGTTCTTATATTGGCTACTTTACCGCAAATACCGCTAGATTTCAATCGCCAAATCAAATTAGTATGTGTCAAGTTTTTCTCGATGTTGCTTTCATACCAATATTTCAGGCACCATCATTTTGTA
>NZ_JBFNXI010000054.1:0-20393 GCF_040812445.1 Lentibacillus sp. L22
CGCCTGAGCGCAAAGCCCGTTTTTAGTCGGCCTTCCTTTGAAGAAGTTCGTTGGCTTGCTTTTCCGCTCCTCATGTACCTTCTATGTACACTCCGGTGCTCAAAGCTACGCCGCCTTGAACTTCTCGGTCCTTTTTATCCTTCTTTTGAACGGGCTCTATTATATTTTACTTTACTCTATTTTATCAGTTTTCCCTCCAGTTTGTTAGTTAAAATAATATAAAAGCAACCTTAGTCCTGAAGACAATAGGTTGCTTTTGAAAAATTAAATGCTGTGGGCTAACTTGGTTATCGGGATTGGAGAAGTTCGGCTAAGCCCGCGACGTCCTGTCGCAACGCCGAACTGACCTACGTCCTGTAGCCCTCCGTCCGTCTCCTGTGCCCCGCGGCTAATATGCTTAAAAATTAAACGGTTCACCAATTGTATAACTGTCTTCCAGCACATAAATACCTTTTTCTTTTGGTGCATTTGGCAAGCCTAATTCTTTTTGCGAACATATCATACCATTCGATGGAACCCCACGTAATTTTGTCGGTTTGATTTGAAGTCCGTTCGGCATTGTTGCACCAACTTTGGCAACAACAACCTTCTGACCTGCATCAACGTTTGGCGCGCCACATACAATCTGCAATGTTTCATCGCCCGTATCTACCTGGCAGACACTTAATTTATCAGCATTTTCATGTGGGGTCTTCTCACGAACATAGCCGACAACAAATTTTGGACGCAAATCAAAATCAAGTGAATCGTGCAGCCCATTTTTTTCAAAGAATATCTGTAATGTATCAAGCATGTCCGCTGTGAGCATGATTTTTCCTGTTGCAGGTAGCTCAAAATGTTGTGACGCATGAAAAATGTTATAACCAAGCACATTCCCGTCTGTACTGATAATTTTCGTAATGTCGCCATATTGCTCATGCTTTAGTTCATAACGATTCCCTTCCTGCAGAGGGATAATTAAAACATCACCAATACCTGTTGGATTATAAAATACATCCACTGATTTCATCCTTTCTATTTCTCGGGTTTGTTTTTTGCCAAAATAAATATCGGTTCCAGTTTTTTATCTTCGTAAAGAAACGATAAGGAAGTGATTGGTATTCTTCCTTCCGCGAAAAACTTCATTGTCATTTGCGCCAGTATATCATAGCCTGTTTTATTTTGAATATCGGCGGCAATTAGAACATCTTGATGGGGAACAGCTAATGCTAATTCCCCTTTACTATTAGCCTTTAATTCCTCCAAAAATGCTTCATTTAAAATTCTGCTTGCATCATATCCATCCTGTGTAGCCAGGAAATAAAAGTCATTATCAGCAACCGTATCCTTTTTCATTTCGGTGGATAAAGAACGAACATTAAATGAGGCAATTTCATCAACCCGCTCGCTGGTCCAACCTTCTTTGTCCAGCATCGGCTCATCAATTAACCGATACGATTTCCCAAGGTCCAACGCATAAAAAATTCTTGTTTCAGCGGTGTGTTCTTTCGTAGCAAGCTTGGTTTTCGCTTTCGTCTCTGTCGGGAAAGACGTAGCGCGAATAACAGGAAAAATTGATTTCTCCATTCCCGTTAACTCATAATTCCGGTGCATCATCCGCAATGACTCTGTTATATGGTCGACAATGTCGTTAACTGCTTGATTTCCCCGCTCATTATATTTCCCGACTACATTGGGAAGGGTAATCGTTACTCCCTGTTTTGTATCTTTCCATTCGATGCGAAGCGTATCTTTATCCCGATTATATGATGTTTGATAATCCGGATTAGCCAATCGTTCTTCCAGCAATTTTTTCATTTTGATACTTGTCATCTTCATGTGTTTCTCCCCTTTTTTTGGAGAATTTTAAATCACCCGGCATCACTAAGCGGGTAAATTATCGATAAAAGCAATGACTTCTTCTTTTGTTTTCCGATCCTTGCTGACAAATCGGCCAATTTCTGCACCATCACGAAAGGCAATAAAACTTGGAATACCAAAAATATCGTAATCTTGGCAGATATCAATAAATTGGTCACGATCAATTATAACAAATGTGAATCCCGGATAAGCCTGTTCGATTTCAGGTAATACAGGTTCAATTATCCGGCAATCCGGGCACCAGTCTGCAGTGAATATGGCAATTACCGGTTCATTTTCGATATATGTTGAAAATTGTTCTTTTGTTTCAAGTGTTTTCATAGTTATCAGCCTCCAGTGTAATAGTATCTTTGTTTTTCATGAATGGCAAATAAAAAAGTGTAAGTTCATTCCTTGGTTTCTGACGATTTTAAGTGGCACTGATGTGGTACAAAATCTATTGCAACATGTTAAGATATTGTTACAATGGTATATAGTATAGTCTTCATTGGAGGGATAATAATGGAATTAACCGTTTATTTAGCTGGACAAATTCACACAAATTGGCGTGAAGAACTAAAACAGAAGGCAAGTGAGAAAAAGCTTCCCTTAACATTTGTTGCACCACAAACAGACCATGACCGGTCAGATAATATTGGCGAGGATGTGTTGGGAGAGCAGCCTGGAAAAGTGTATAAGGATGATGCTGCATCAAGTATTAATAATCTGCGAACTCAGGTACTAATGCAAAAATCAGATGTTGTCATTGCATTGTTTGGCGAACAATATAAACAATGGAATACAGCGATGGATCTAAGTGCTGCAATCACCATGAATAAACCAACCATCCTTGTCAGACCTGAATCCCTGATCCATCCTTTAAAAGAATTATCCAATAAGGCAAACGTTACGGTTGAAACGGTTGACCAAGCACTGGATGTACTGAATTATATTTTTGAATAAGGAGACATGTAGCGGGGCATTAGACGGCATCTCTTCCCATTTGCAGATTTCATTCAGTTAGTTTTTCGAATGACTTGGCGTATCTCATTTATTTTTAGGGCTGTTTACCTTCCCCACTTTTTTATTTTGGTTACTCACACATGCAGGGAGGTATTACAGCCCGTTGATAAGTTTATGGTAAAACTCCCACTGACCTCGCAATAATTTTACAAGATGGCTGAACATTTCCTTTCTTGTTATCATTTCATTGGTAAAAATACCAATTGCTCCTTCATTTTTCCGGACTTCCTGTTTTTCGGCATATTGATCCATCACGTCACCAAGTTCATGACCCTTACACAATTCATTATGTATTTCATCCGGCAAAGGGATTCTTGCACCACTTGCTGTAAACATATGTTTATCCTGATCAACCATCGCACCCCAATTACACAAATAAAGTTGGTCTTCTACATACATCACACCGCCTTCCAGACCAATTCCGACTGAATCCGGGTTGTTTCGCGTACATTCCAATGCACGATTCATGGCACCTACTTTTGTCTCTTCATCGGAAAATGGCTGTGCGGAAACGCCGGAAGATGCGTTTATTTCCAGTACTGTATAGCCAGCAAATATTTCTTTAACGGCATTTATTTTGGCTGGATTATTGGATCCAATCATAATCTTCATCTACATATCCCCACAATCATGGGCAAGCTGTTACCATAAAACAGCAGTTTCTTATTTCATGGCAGAGCAAGCCCGGAAAGAATGTTCAATCTAATTAAATTTATTTACCGCATATCTGATCTACTGTATTTTGATCCGTGGTTTTGACAAGTTTAACTAACAGTTCCTTGGCTGCCTGATAATCATCGACATGAATAATCGAGGCCGCGGTATGAATGTAACGGGAACAAATGCCAATGACCGCAGACGGAACCCCATTACCCGTTAGATGAACCCGTCCTGCATCTGTACCACCTTGTGAAACAAAATATTGATATGGGATGTTGTTTGATTCTGCTGTATCCAAAACAAATTCACGCAATTGGGTGTGAGTGATCATCGTCCGGTCAAAAATGCGTAGTAATGCCCCTTCTCCCAATTGACCGAATGCATCTTTATCACCTGACATATCATTCGCCGGTGACGCATCCAACGCATAAAAAATGTCTGGCTCAATCATATGGGCAGCCACCTGTGCACCTCTTGTACCAACCTCTTCCTGAACAGTAGCCCCACTAAACAATTGATTTGGTACCGTCTCATGTTGTAGTTCCTTTAACAGCTCAATGGAGAGCCCGCATCCATAGCGATTGTCCCAGGATTTGGCCAGAATTTTTTTAGGGTTCGCCATTGGTGTAAAGGGACATATTGGCAAAACGGCTTGCCCAGGTTTAATTCCAATTTTTAGTGCATCATCACGATCATCTGCACCAATGTCAATCAACATATTCTCTGGTTCCATCGGTTTTTTCCGTTGCTCAGGTGTAAGATTATGTGGTGGAATGGAACCGATGACACCAGTCACTGGACCATTATCAGTCATCACTTGTACTCGTTGTGCCAACATGACCTGATTCCACCAGCCGCCGAGCGTTTGAAAACGAAGCATACCATTTTTTGTGATTTGCGTTACCATAAAGCCTACTTCATCCATATGTCCAGCAACCATTACCTTAGGTCCGCTTCCTTGTTTAACCCCAAATATCCCACCTAGATTATCTTGAATAATGGAATCTGCATATTTTTGTAATTCGCTGCGCATAAACGCTCGTACAGGATGCTCATTACCGGGAGCCCCTTGCAATTCAGTTAGCGTTTTGAACAGATCCAATGTTTCTTGTTTCATGATTTCCCTTCATCCCTTCGTATGTATTGAAATCTTTAAACTAAGTATAACGGAACAAGAGAGGTCCTTTCCACTATCACCTACCATTTTTCATTTTCTATTTTGTCTTATTTGCGGTATACTATCTTATGAAAGTAAAGATTACCGGGTCTAAATTAGCTTTATGGGGTGATAAAAAATGGGAATGAAAAAAGCTGTATTGGCTGCCGGTTTAGGTGTAGCCGTTGGTTATTTAGCAAGACAGCAAATGGAACAAATCCAAAAAATAACACCGGAAAAAGCATTAAAACAAGCAAAGGAAGCATTTAAGCGACAAGGACCCATTAGTGGTTCATGGATTTATATGAAACCTGAATCAGTCGAGAAAAACGGGTTAACGTATCAAGCTTATCGCGGTGGAATCACCCGTAATATTGATGGGGAAAACAAGCCATATGAATTCCATGTCGATCTGGAAACAGGCGCAGTGATAGATGCTGTCCCAACAACTTGATTGGGAAACCAAAAAGCACCCGTTTGATAGCCAATAATGAGCAAAAAGAGCTGTCCTAAAATAAAAAGGATAGCTCTTTTTGGCTTATTTATACGTATAACGCTCTCGTTTTACTTCATCATTTTCTTCAGTATCCAGCACCTTTGTTATACAAAGCGCGCACGGCAACGATAGATAGCTTGTCCCTTGGCGGAAAACTTCTCTTCATATTCGGTCATTATGTTTGTCGGATCTTGCAACTGATGCAAATCCAAATTAACCTCTTGCAGTTGCATTCCAAAAGTTGAGAAACTGACAAGTGAATACTCAAATAATCCGCGATTGTCGGTTTTCATAATTATTTCTCCATCGTGTTTGAGAAGTTGTTGATATTTTTTTAAGAATGCTGAAAAGGTTAAGCGCCGTTTTTCATGTCGATTTTTCGGCCACGGATCAGAAAAGTTCAAATAAATGTTCGTAATTTCGTGATCAGCAAACACATCCAATAGATCGGCTGCATTCATATTTACTAATAATATGTTTGACATCCCTGCATCGATAATTTTTTCAGCAGCTGTTACAATAACACTTTTACTTAACTCGATCCCGATAAAATTCACATCTTTGTATTGGTTTGCCATTCCAGTTAAAAACTGACCTTTTCCGGTACCTATTTCCAAATGGATGGGATTGTTATTACCAAAGACGGATTGCCATTCCCCTTTATAGTTTTTTGGATCAGGGATAATTAAATTGCTGTTGGCAGCTATAAATTCATCAGCCCATGGTTTATGACGTTGACGCATCTTGAAAATCTCTCCTCCTCGTTAAATATCACCAATTTACCATGTAAGAAAAGCACCCACTGAAATGAAGCATAATCTGGTTACATATGTTGAACACTAAGCATGAGGTGATTTTCTCATGACAATAACTGTTCACGATCAATTAATGGTTTTACATGATATATTAGGTGAACATGCTGCTGAATGTTCTGGTGAAGTGGCGGAATACCAGCAAATTAAACGATTGGTTAAATCAATGATGGCTAACAACAGCATAACAGACAAGCAACTCCTAAACCTGCTTCCAGAAATTTATAATTATGGTCACGATGGAGAAACTGTTCAAAACCCGCCTGATCATATCACAACCAACAAACATAAGATTGAAAACTGGATGAACGCCATTACAAATGTCGATTTAGAATAACACGGTTGATATGCATATTTAAGTCATGCAGATCATCAAGACGTTCCTGAACTTTTAGTTGTTCTTTCCGTTCCTCATGCCAATGTAAATAATTCAGGGAATCGGAAATAAGATACCAATACATCCGGTCAAAAAGTTGTTTATTATTGTTAACGCCATATTGTTGTAACCAATCATCCCAATCATTTATCGGGATATACCTTTTTAATACCATCCCAAAATCCATTACCGGGTCAGCTATCATTGCATTATCCCAATCAATTAAATAAAGCTGACCTTCTTTTGTTAGCAACAGATTATTATGATTTAAGTCGCAGTGGCAAACGACCTGTTTCTGTTTACGGGTAACTGGCAACAATAAATGCAAATAATACAGTGCATCCCTTACTACACCATATCTCTGGTAAAGACCGCTTGTATGTAGTTGTCTTTGCAAATAGTGATAGCTTGCATCGGGTGTGATCGGTTTTTTTCCCAGCCGCATTAACATATGCAGCAATTCAGACGAATGGTGAATCCTTCGTAACAATTCAGCAACTTGACGATGTTGCATTTCTTCAGGTTTTAGCTCTCTTCCCTCAATCCATTCCTGGGCCGTAACAACATCACCGTTTTCCAACCGCTTTGTCCAAATAAGTTTTGGAACAATTTTTTCAGCGGAAAGAACTGCCAAAAATGGTGATGAGTTACGTTTAAGAAATAATCGCTTCCCCTGATTTTCGGCAATATAGGCATCACCGGTCAACCCGCCAGCAGGTGTTATATTCCATTCATTTCCGAGTATATGGTTAAACCAATTCACCGTTCATTCCTCAAATCTTTAATGAAAGTGTTCACTTTTTCTTAATAATCTCAAAAAATAACATGCATCTTTTTAATAGTCCAATTATATATTTTATAACGTTGACGGCAAAATTACAAATATGTTTATCGGAAATTTCCTTTCAACACGTTATCAATCATCCTATGTATTTGATTCTTCCCAATCCATTGCAAACGCTTCTGTCTCCTCCTCCCATTCCGGACGCTTTACCGAGGTTGTTTGACAATGCTTTAATAGGGCATGGGCGGCTTTTAATTGTTGATTCTTCATTGGTGAAACGAGACTTCTTTTTTCAGAAAACCATGACTGATACCTTTCATAGCGCGAAATATAATTTTTCAGCTTAATGAGCTGTGCCATCTATACCACCTCTTAATTCATAACTGGAGATGACTTTATATTTTGGTATTTCACTGGGAAAAATCTGAAATAATACAATCCGCGTAACTTGCATTTTTACCGTTTGTTGCCGGTATTTTTCCTTGACATTGGCCAACTCACCGTCATCACTGGCACCGATCCACTTCTTTCCCAGTGTAATATGTGGTTGATATGCCCGTTTTTCTTGGGAAAATCCACATGCTGTCAAACTGGTCTCAATATAATCGTGTAACGATATTAACTGAGGGTGCTTCTCGACGCCGGCCCATAACACGCGGGGGCTTTTCGTTTTTCCAAAGGTGCCAATACCACCGACATGAAGCGTAAAGCTCTCCTGATTCTCGATCGGTTGTAATGTTTTGATAACGGTTTGAATCGTTTTATCATCCACTGCACCCAAAAATTTCAGAGTAATATGCAGGTCATGTTGATTGGTCCATTGCTTGTATGGAAATAATAAACGGAAATCATCCTGCCAATCCGATAGTTTATCTCTTATATCCATGGAAATCGGTATACCAATAAAATAATGCGGAAATGATGTCATCACTATCCGCCCTCCTTTTTGTTTACATCGTGCTGAACCTTTTTCCTTTCATCCACAATAAATTAGGTGTAAAATAAAATTAGAAAAATACATCAAATATGTCTGAGATTCACAGCACCACATAATTAATGACACATTAGGGAGTGGTTTTTTGAATCAACCAACATCAAGAATGCTAACAAGAGTCAAGTCTGTCTACCTTTACATCAGGAAAAATGGAACAGTCACGACCCAGGAGTTGGCCGATGAATTTGGAACGACAGACAGAACCATCCAACGGGATTTGCGTGTATTAGTTTATAACGGTCTCGTTAATAGCCCGATTCGCGGAAAATGGAAAATTACAAATAAAAAAGTGAAAATCTCATAAACAGTAATGCACAAAAAGAACATAGTACATGATATCAAATAAAGCTTGAGCCGACACTACTTCATGTCGGCTCTTTTGTTAGTGACTGACAATAAGCAAGTTCTGCTTGTGTTAGTTCCCGATACGCTCCTAAAGCTAATTGCTGATCAAGTTTTAATTTGCCCATTGACAGACGTTTTAAATAGGTTACGCGTTTCTCAACTGCCGCAAACATCCGTTTAATTTGATGATACTTGCCTTCTGAAATAGAAATAATGATCTCGGACGTGTTTCCAGCCTTGCGTATACTTAATATTGCCGGTTTTGTTGTGTACCCATCATCCAATTGAATGCCATTGCGGAATAAATCAACATCCCTCTGGGTAACATGACCATCAATTGTTGCAAAATATGTTTTGGTAATGGCCTTTTTTGGTGAGGTTAGCTTATGGGCAAGTTCCCCGTCATTCGTTAACAATAACAGCCCTTCTGTGTCTTTATCCAGTCTGCCTACAGGAAACAAATCAACATATTGAAAATCATCTCTAACCAGATCAATCACCGTTGTATCCCGGCTGTCCGTCGTTGCTGACACCACTCCTTTGGGCTTGTGCAACATGATATAGTGATATTTTTGATATCCTATTTGTTTACCTGAAGCTTTAATAATATCTGTTTTCGGGTCAACATGCAGCCCACCATCTTTAACAACCGTATCATTAACCGTAACCTGCCGTTTTTTTAATAAGGACTTTACATCTTTGCGGCTGCCAATCCCCATATTTGCCAGTAATTTATCAAGTCGCACAAACATTCTCCTATCTGCGTAATATGCGATCCAATATCCGAATTCGATTTCCTAAAATCCGTTCCAGTAATGTAGAATAATAACCAAGCAACAGATAGACGCCACCGCCAAGGACAACGCCAATTCCGAGCACAACAATTGCGGCTAAACGGTCGGTTTTGTACGGAAGGAACATCCCGCATACCCATTCTACAACCCATAGTACGATTGCCATGATTAACGAAAAAATCAGGATTAATACTGTACGCTTGATCGTTTGTCGTAGCGGGAAGTGAATAGACACACATACCCGCCATAAATTAAGGATGACTGCTGTTCCAACAGCTAATCCCGTACCGAAGATAGCCCCTTTTGCACCAAACATATGGATCAGTTGGATATTGAACAGTATTTTTAATAAAAGACCTGCTGACAAACTAATGGCCGCAAAGCGCTGCTGGTTGATTCCCTGCAATATGGATGCAGATACCGTAAACAAAGCAAACAGCAAGGCAATCGGTGCATACCATGCCAGTAACGGACCGGTAATATCAATATGATCTAATCCAAACAAAGAACCATACGCTACATCGGATAACATCAACAGCCCAACTACTGCGGGGATGACAAGTACCATAACGATTTGCAAGGCCTGGTTTATTTGCTGGTACATCAATGGCCAGTTCTTCTGGGTAAATGTTTTCGTCAATGCGGGCAAGATCGCTAACGATAAACCAGTTGCGATGGTAACCGGAATAAGGATGAGTTTATGTCCGTTAGAACCGATAACCGCATAGGAAGTTATCCAATTTTCGTGGTCCACTACTGCCATGGCCCGTTCAAAAGTAAATTGATCGACCAATTGATATAGCGGTGTTGCTAAGCCAACTAGCACAAATGGACCTGCATAACGAAATAATTCGACAAATAAATCCTTTGTTGGTATCTGGTGTTCCTGTTCCTGCTGTTGCACCTGTTGTTTAATACTTGTCTTTCGTTTTTGCCAGTATACCCATAATACAAGACAAGATGCTAATCCCCCAATAAAAGCCGCAAATGTGGCAAAACCAACTGCGGTAGTAATGGAACCATGAAACAGTTTCAGTACGATGAATGCAGCGCCCAACAAGAACACAATACGAATGATTTGTTCTACAACTTGTGAGACAGCCGTTGGCCCCATGGATTGATACCCTTGGAAAAAACCACGAACAAGACTCATCGCCGGAATAATTATTAATGCAAAGCTTACCATCCGGATCACTATTGCCACATCAGCAGCTGAAATAGCTCCCGCATCTTTATTCGTGATCATCAAATGAGCAATCGGTTCTGCGCTAAAAAATAATACCAAAAAGGCTATCAGTCCGGTAACACTCATTAGCAACATACCTGCACGAAACATGCGCATGCCTGTCCGGTAATCGCCCAGTGAATTATATTTTGCAACAAATTTGGAAACGGCTAACGGTACCCCGACCGTGGAAATGCTCATTAAAATGTTATATGGTGCGTAAGCATAGGCATTAAGTGTGACCCCTGTTTCACCAACCAATTCATTAAACGGGATAATATAGATCATTCCCAAAAACTTTGATAAAAACGTCGCACCTGTCAATAACATGGTGCCTCTGACAATATTCGACATTGTTTCACCTGCGTCTTCTCATAATTACATCTTCATTAGCTTATTTTATCACAGAAAACAAAAAGTGGGATAACGAATTCTCTTCAATCCAGAATAAATAGTAATAAAATGGATGTGCATTTCATGAAAAACATGATAAGCTGTTTGCAGTGAAAGGACTGAGATTCATTGACATATGATGTAGTTGTGATTGGCGGCGGTCCATCCGGATTGATGGCCTCCATCGCTGCCGCAGAACAAGGCGCCAAAACACTTTTAATCGAAAAAGGAAAAAAACTCGGAAAGAAACTTGCCATTTCCGGTGGTGGCCGTTGTAATGTTACCAACCGTCTGCCACAGGAAGAAGTGATTAGACATATTCCCGGTAATGGAAAATTTCTGTACAGTGCGTTTTCTGTCTTTAATAATTATGATATCATCGACTTTTTTGAAAACATGGGAGTCAAGCTAAAGGAGGAAGATCATGGTCGCATGTTCCCTGTCTCTAATTCAGCCAAAACCGTGGTTAATGCGCTGATTAACAAGCTTTATGACCTTAACGTAGAAATTCGTATGAACACTATGGTACAAGCCATTCACTATGATACTGATTGTCACACGGTCATCATGGATCAGGAGAAATTCAACACAAAAGCGGTCGTTATTGCGGTTGGTGGAAAAGCTGTCCCACATACAGGTTCTACCGGCGATGGCTATGCTTGGGCGAAAAAAGCTGGACATACTATTACCACGCTATACCCGACAGAAGTTGCATTGACATCCAATGAAGATTTTATTCAACAAAAGGAGCTGCAAGGGCTATCATTGAGAGACGTGTCCCTAACTGTATTAAATAAGAAACAAAAAGCAATCATTACTCACCGAATGGATATGCTATTTACTCATTTTGGCATTTCCGGTCCAGCTGTTTTACGCTGTTCGCAATTTGTCGTAAAAGAACTGATGCGTGGCAATTCCGAGGTCAAGATGGTGTTAGATGTACTGCCTGATGCAAATGAACAGCAACTGGTAAAATCGGTGTGGCAAACAATGGAACAACATCCCAAGAAAACAGTAAAAAATAATTTAAAAGGACTGATCCCTGAGCGTTTGCTCGATTTTATCCTGACCAATCATCGCGTCATGCCAGAAGAAAAAGCTGCCAACATCGGCAAGGATACTATTCGTTCCATTGTCAGCAACATGAAACATTTCACTTTTTCCGTTCATGGTTCATTACCATTAAAGAAGGCCTTTGTAACTGGTGGCGGTGTGTCTTTAAAAGAGGTTGACCCGCGTACGATAAAATCGAAAAAGATGCATGGATTGTATTTTTGTGGTGAAATTTTGGATATTCACGGCTATACTGGCGGTTACAATATTACCTCAGCACTGGTAACAGGAAGGCTAGCCGGGACAAATGCTGCATCTGAAGCCAAAGCATTGTTGTAATACCTTATTGGCAGCTCATTCCTTGTATGATTTCTACCTACAAAGTTCATCCTAAACATGTACGGGGACAACCAAAAACGAGAGAGGATTTGGTATAAAATGCAAAAGAGTGGAATATGGATACCATTAGTCGCTTCTGTCGGTGTTGGGGCAGCAACGTTTTATTCCATGACAAAGAACCAGCAAGGATTGGGACAAACCATGGAAAAAATGGTACCGTTTGTTTCGCAAATGAGCGGTAGTGGAAATATGGGAATGGGTAATAACCAACAAATGAATGCCAATAGTAATATGCAGAACCAAAACCAAAATAGCCAAAACCTGGGGACCTTCGGGATGAGCTAATAAAGTAAAAAGACGTGTCATTCAAATGGACACGTCTTTTTTGAGTCTCACATAAACGTCACAGTTTATTCATCCTATTGTGATTGGGTTTGATGATTACGAATGGGGCGTTACACTCTTTTGTGATGATGTATTAAAATTCAAAAAGTTAATTTATGATACACGTTTTGATGAGGTCAGTGCCAAATACGGAATTTTTGGTTCGTTCTTTATTGGGTGTTACTTACCTGAAGAAGAAATTGATAACTACTTTGACGTTTGAGGTAATGATGCCATTTCAAATAACTTAACCAAAAATGGTTCTCATCCGCCGTTCTGTATCGGTGGATGAGAACCATTAACATTCTTTATTTTCTCCCCGCTCCATTCGTCAAACGAATAAATTCTTCGGCATCTTTTGCCATTAATTGAATCCCCGCAGCCCAAAACTCCTGTTTGGTTAAATCAACGCCCAAATGTTTTTCAGCAAGGTCTTCTACTTTCATCGAACCGGTATCCCTCAGTAAGGCGATATATTTATCCTCAAAGCCTTCAGGGTTTTTCAGGTATTCCGCATAGATCCCTAAGCTGAACAAATAGCCGAATGTATACGGGAAATTGTAGAACGGCACATCGTCGATAAAGAAATGCAATTTGCTGCACCAGAAATGCGGATGATAACCGGACAAACTGTCACAGTATGCTTCCTTTTGTGCTTCAATCATTAATTCATTCAACCGTTTTTCCGAGACAATGCCTTTCGAACGCTCCTCGTAAAAAGCATTTTCAAATAAGAACCGTGCATGAATATTTAAAAACATCGCCGTTGCATTTTCCAGTTTCGCACTTAATAGTTGAATTTTTTCCGCTTCTGATTTTGCATTTGCTACGGTTGCATTACCAATAATTGTTTCGGCAAACGTACTTGCTGTTTCCGCCACATTCATAGCATATTCTTGATTTAAATCGGGCAAATCGTTCATGACATGACTGTGAAATGCATGACCCAATTCATGAGCCAAGGTACTGGTATCATTTGGTGATCCGGTAAAGGTCATAAATATCCGGGATTCTTTAAATTCCGGAAGTTCCGTACAATATCCGCCTGGGCGTTTATTTGGGCGATCCTCCGCTTCTACCCAGCGATTTCTGAGTGCGTGTTTTGCAAAATCTGATAGTTTTGGACCAAAGGAAGCAAAATGGTTAATCACAAATTCGCATGCTTCATCATATGTAAAACGAGTTGGTTTGACATTACCTAATGCAACTGGGGCATCGACATCCTGCCAGCCCAACTTTTCCATCCCAAACAGGTTTGCCTTTTGGTTTAAAAAGTCAATAAAAGGTTGTTTATGGTTGGCAACTGCTGACCACATTGCATCGAGCGTTTTTTTGGTCATACGATTATATTCCAATGGTTCTTCCAAATAACCCTCCCGTTTATGGGCCTTTTGCAGTGTCAGCCGGTAGCCAACTAAATGATTGATGTTATCAGCAAAAATGGGTGCATATTTTGCCCATGCCGTCTCCCAATTTTCAAAAAGCTGTTTCCTAACTTCGGGATCTGGGTCAGTATACATCAGGTTCATGGCTTGTCCAACAGATAATTCAGTAGTTTTTCCCTCTTTATCTGTAAATGGAATAGTCATAATGGAAACGATGGTGTCATATAGACGGCTCCAAGCGGTCAAACCATCTTTGTTTAAATCGGAAATCAGCTTTTCTTCTTCCTCCGATAAGAGACGTTTCCCCTGATCACGTCTTTCATTTAATGCAAAGGAAATTTCTTTTAATGTTTCATCTGCTAAAAGATTTTGCCAATCATCATCTGAAATAGCCACAAGTTTTTTCGTAAAGGTGTTGGACAGCTTTTGCATCTCGCTGTACAGATCCATTACTTGCCCCATCACCACATTGGCATGTTCGTCGTCCATGAATGCGTCATGCCACATTTGAACGAAGGTAGCAGACTGACCGAGACCCTTGCCAATTGTTTCTTGTTTTTGCAAAATCGCCTTGAATGTTTTGACTGATGGATCTGTAGCAAAATCCCAATCATTCAACAATTTTTGGTATGAATCGATTTCTTCTTTGATTGTTTTCAATTTTGTTTGTAATTCTTTGGATTTCGTACCCCCGGGAAAAATGCTATCTAAATCCCACGTATCTTCATATTTCATTTCTTTCTTCACTCTCCTTTTCCTCTATTTTAAACGTTTTGAATATAATTAGAAACTTCTATGATTTTTCAGATTGGATTATTCATTGGTCTTTGCCAATTCATAAATGGCCTGTGCATAAATCGCAGTTGCCTTTAATAAATCATCTACAATGGCATATTCATCTTTTTGATGCATGACATCTTCACGTCCGGGAAATAAAGCTCCAAATGCAACTCCATGGTCAAGCGCCCGCGCATAAGTTCCTCCACCGATAGCAAGCAGTTCGGCTTTTTCTCCGGTTTGTTCCTCATATACTTTTTTTAGTGTTTGGATAAGTGGATCGTTTTTTTCCACATAAGCCGGCTTGGAATCGGTGAAATTCTCTAATTGAAGCCCGCTATTTTGTAATGTGTCTTGTATTTTTTGCTTTCCTTTTTCAATGTCAAATGTAACTGGATAACGCATGTTTAATCCAATACGGCCACCTGTTTCCTTGCTGTAGTCCATGATTCCCACGTTGATGGTTAGCTCACCAGAGACATCATCCTGATAAGAAACGCCAAACATCTCTCCACGGGAATGATTAAAAAATTGCGCAACAGTGTCAACAAATTTCTTTCCTTGTACATCCAGTTCCATTGCTTGCAGAAATTGTGCCATAAAAATACCAGCGTTTTTGCCATTTCGCGGTTCCGCACCATGAGCACTTACGCCAACCAATGTCAAAACGACTTGATCATTATTTGTGGTGGCATTACCATCTACTCCTGATTTGGAGAGAAATTCCTGATATTTTTGTTCTAAATTTATTGCATCTGATCCGTCTTGAATTTTTAAATGAACCTCCGCAAAATCAGGTACCATATTATATCTTCGTCCCGACTGAAACGACAATAATTCACATGTAGCATCGGATGGTTCAGTCAAGGCTGACTGTACCATGTCATAATCAGAGATACCCTTCTCCGCATAAATGATTGGGAAATCTGCATCTGGCACAAACCCCATGCTCGGCATTTCTTCCTTTTCAAAATAATGATTAACACCACGCCAGTCGCTTTCTTCATCTGTTCCAATAATCAAACGAACTCTTTTACCAAGAGGAATCCCAAGCTCTTTTACAATTTTCATGCCATAATAAGCAGCAATGGTCGGTCCTTTATCATCGCTGGACCCACGGGCATAAATCTTTCCATCCTTTATCACGGCACCATATGGATCAACACTCCAGCCATCCCCTTCAGGTACAACATCTACATGACCCAAGATACCGAGCATTTCATCTCCATCTCCCATTTCCAGATGCCCTGCCAAGTTTCCTACATTTTTAGAAGTAAAACCATCTTTCTCCCCAATGTCCAACATGTATTGCAAAGCATCTTTAACGCCTTGACCAAGTGGTGCATCTGGTGTAGTATCCTCTTCGTCCAAGACACTTTTTATTTGCAAAAGTCCTTGTAGATCCTTGATGAAATCCTCTTTTCGTTTTAACACTTCATCCATCCAATTGATATTAGCCATATTGTATCTTCACTCCTATGTTTCAATTTTATGCCTATGTATCCATCATACTCCTTTATTTTACCCATTTGAACTATCGTAATGACTTAGAAAATATTTCAATGTTAACCAACAGACTGATTTTCCTCAAACTTTGTAATTTGAAATGTTATTAGCAGGAACAATGTTTAGTTTTCTTGGTTAAATGAAAGCTTATCTCAATTAAACGATAAATCTTTTCTGTTGGATCGAAACGATTTAAAACAAGTGTGATCCAATGTTCTTTATTCATATGATATCCGGGTGGAATTCCTTGTCGTTTCCTTAGACTACCAAAAATAATTAAATTATACATTCTTCACCTTATGACAGTAAACTATTGGATTTAGCCAGTTTCTCTACTCTATAAAATGCCTGAAGCTATTTTAAAAGTAATTTTTGGTGGTTCACATTAAGGTTCCTGCATTTCTTCCGCCGGTTTATCTTCTTCCACTGGGCGTGCTCGATAAACGACAAATGACAATAACACTGTAACTATCGCAAAGATAAAGATAATAAAATAGACATGTTCTACCGCAACAACCACCGCCTCCGTCAAGGAAGCCTCTGACGTGGGAACTGCTACACCTTCCAGGTAACTTGCTTGTTTAGAATTCAAAAGACTGATAAATACCGAGACACCGATTGCACCACTTAACGGCTGTAATGTCGACATTACTGCTGTACCGTGCGGATATAAACGCTTAGGAAGCTGGTTCAATCCATTTGTTTCAGCAGGCATCATCGTTGCGGATATACTAAGCATAATCAGCATAAATCCTACGATAATGACCCACGGTGGTGTATCTGCTGTTAGTCGGCTAAACATAAACATTGTTCCTGTCAGAACGATGGTTGCTGGAATCATCATCACACGGGGCCCAACTTTATCAAATAAAGCACCCATAAACGGACTCATAATCCCATTTAAAATACTGCCCGGCAAAAGCAACATTCCCACTACTGCGGGCGCCAAGGCCATCGGACCCTGCATGAATACTGGTAAGATCAGTTCGGAAGCAAACATTGTCATTACAATAATAATGAACATAATAACCGCATGTGAAAACATCGGTAATTTGAATACTCGTAAATCCATTAGGGGTCCGTTAATTTTAAATTGTCTGATTGCAAACAGAATAATAGCTATTCCTCCAATAATAATGGAAAGTAATACTGTCGGGGATGAAAAGCCAGCTTCATTTTCCCCGACAGAACTGAATCCATATATCGTTGCTCCAAAGCCAACAGTTGATAAAAGAATAGAAATCCAATCAATTTTAGGCTTTGTAACTTCAGAGACATTGATTAAATATTTAAAAGCAAACAAGATTGAAAAAAGCGTAAAAGGGATGACGGAGATAAATAAAAATCTCCAACCTAAATAGTCGACAATTACACCTGAAAGCGTTGGACCAATTGCCGGAGCAAATATAATTACTAACCCGACAATCCCCATAATCTTCCCTCTTTTATGCGGAGGATATATCAATAAGAATACATTGTATATGACCGGCATTAATAGTCCAGTGCCAATAGCTTGAATCAAACGTCCAACGAGCAGAATAGAAAATGTAGGTGCGATTGATGCGATTGCTGTACCAATTGTAAATACTGTCATCGTTCCAATGAAGAGCTGTCTTGTCGTAAGCCATTGCATTAGAAGCGGCGATATTGGAATGACAATCGCCGTAACCAACAAAAATCCAGTAGCAACCCACTGCACAGTCGGTAATGTAATATCAAACGCATGCATTAATGTTGTCAAGGCAATGTTTAGAAGCGTTTCATTCAACAATGCAAAAAAAGCACCAATAATTAACGCTGCCATAATTGGCAACGTTTTGACATTCGGATTTTCAGATAAAAATTCATACTTTGTTTCTGTTGAGTTTGTCATGGTTTTCCCTCGTTTTTTTATTTGACATAATTTAAATTGAAGAGAATGCTCATGAAAAGCTATTCTATTTCTTCTTGCTTCATATAATATTCCATCGCTTGATTAAGCCAGTTTTGTTCATCTTTTGTGAAAGGAAAAGGTGTTATAAGTTCTTGAATATCTAATTCTTCTATATTAGTATCAGCCAGTTTTTGCATCAATTCCTCTCCAAAGAATAAAAAAGATGCTTTTAAATAGATCTTAACCATCTCTTGTACTTTTGGGTCCTCTACTGGTTTACCATATAATTGTTTTACTTCTTTAGACAATTGAATAAACGTTTTATCTAAAGAGATTTTATCCTCTTCCGATTTCTTTGATAACTCTTCCACGACATCCGTTAACATATGACGATCCATCCATTCTTCATGTATATGTTCAGCACGCATACCATGAATAAGGCTAAATAATAAGGTACTATCCACTTTTCCTTCTTCATCGACTAACTTAATTACTCTTTTAATTGATTGTATGGATTACTCGATTTGTTCTTTTTCTTTTTCTAAAGTTTGCAAATGAAGGGACAAACTTTCATTCAAATCAGCGGTAAAACTTGATTCATGTAATAAATTAGCGATTCTATCCAGACTATACCCTAGGAATTTAAGACTTAAAATTTTTTGTAAGGTTATAATATCTTGATAATTGTAAATACGGTGCCCTGAAGAAGGTTTCTTTTCTGGTCGTAATAAACCAATTTCATCATAGTAATGCAAAGTAGGAATAGGTATTCCTGTCCTTTCTGAAAATTCTCCAATGGAAAACTTGTTTTTCTTATTCACCAAAATTCCTCCTATTAAAGTATGTATTCATTATAAAACCTCAAGCAACTGGAGGTTCAAGAGGAAAATTTGAAAAATAATATAGTATGTGTAATCAATACCATTTTGCACTATCCCCGTTAATTCAAGAGTCCCCGACTTTTTGATGGCATGGAACAAGTTTTACACCGCTTGATTTTAGTCTTACAGCGAAAAATCTTTGAAACGCAAGTATTAGAAAAAGTAATACAAAAAAGAAAGAAACCCGAAATCAAATGGAGCAAAACGAATGAAATATCGACAAAATTACAAGTTTATAAATGATAACCTAAGGATGTACACAAGTTCCCTTCATGCTTAAAAGAGCTGTCAAACATGACTTTCATGCAAGATATGTGCTGTGGACAGCTGGTTCCCAACCAAAGATTCCCTATTCACTGTCAGAGGCATCAAGAACGGGGCAACGCACGTTATTTGTGCTGTTCGCTACCACAGCAAATACAGCTATAATAATGAAGAACTCAACGCAAAGGAGATTTTCAAAGTTCTTAAAAAGGAGAAAAAGCTGCCGCAAAATGAACGTACGCTATTTTGAAGCTGTTGTTTATTATTCAGATATTGAAGAAAGAGTCGAGGTTTACTTTGTCGTTATCCCTATCACAAAAGCACTGGGAGCTCTATCTTTCCACAGATGAACCCCTGTCCCTTTTAAAAATGCTGGAAATCTACGCTGTCCGCTGTTCAATCGAGGTTTTCTTTAAGGAAAACAAGCAAATTGCTTCGCTAAAGAAAATGCCAATCCCAGGATTTCGATGCCCAAATAGCACATATTACAACAACGTATATTTTATATGCTTTTTTATCGTACTTCCGCAGAATAAATGATTATGAGACGTTGGGCGGTCTCTTTAAGGACATGAGAAATGAAATGGAAGAAAAAAACATAGCCGAACTTTTATGGGAAATGTTCGATGAGCTATTGGACGTTGTCATCGTGGCAATTTCTGAATCTGGCCTCATTGATATTCAATTTTTTAAAAATCCCCGGAATACAAATATCTGGAGGATCTATTTGAGGTGTCATTTTTGGGAAATCAATTGTTGGAAGAAGATCATGCAGCCTGAATGCGCTAAATGGAATGACTGAAAAATACTATAAGAACAGGGGAAGTTCGTTTTTTTAACTTGAAATTCCCCCAAACTTTGGGGTTCCAAAACAGTTTAATCTAAATTATTTAAAATTAATTACTTTTTAGCAGGATTCTCGCATTTTATGTCGAACTTTGTTATGTAGAAAAATAAGGAGGATCGCTAAAATGTATACCATCGATGAAGCATCCAGCATACTTGGTGTTCATCCCACTACATTAAGAAGGTGG
>NZ_JBFNXI010000055.1:0-20139 GCF_040812445.1 Lentibacillus sp. L22
TGTACACTCCGGTGCTCAAAGCTACGCCGCCTAGAACTTCTCGGTCCTTTTTATCCTCCTTTTGAGCACGCACTTATAGCTCTGCTGCCGCGCTTTTCAACGCCTGAATAAGATTATCCGCATCTCGTTGTGTTACAAAAATATTAACTGCCTGATTGACTTTGGTTAAAAATCCTTCCGAAGCCGCTGATCCGTGGGCAAGACTTGGAACCAATCGTGAATCATTGAAATCATCCATGGCGTCGTTGCCGTATTCATCATACTTTGATTTATCTGCATCAACCCGTGCAGGAATGGAACCTTTTAACGGATTAAATGCGTCTTGACCTTCCACAGAACTAAGAACCTTTAGAAATTCCTTGACATTATCCGGATTGTCAACGCCTTGTGGCAATCCGAATGTATCCGTGATTACAACAAAGTTTCCATCTGTTTCAGGAAAAGCAAAGTATCCGAAGTCTTTATTGGTTTCCATATCCAGATCGTTGTTAAAATACCCTTTTGCCCAGTCACCCATATTAATCATGGCTGCTTCCCCATTTGCTACTAATTGAGCGGAATCCTGCCAGTTACGGGAAGCGTGGTCATCATTTACGTAATCAAGCATTTTATCGAATTGGTCAATGGCTTTCTTGACACGCTTATCATCAAATTCGATTTCACCTGCGAATAACTTGTTATAATCGTCAGGACCAAGTACACCCAACAAAATATTTTCCAATACCTGGGTTGCTGGCCAGCCTTCTTTATCCCCTAATGCAAGTGGTGTTATCCCGGCATCCTGCAATTTGTCTGCAGCGGCGATAAATTCATCGAATGTTTTTGGTACGTCAATATCATTTTCTTCAAATACTTTCATGTTATAGAACAAGACATTTCCCCGGTGAATATCAACCGGCACGGAGTAAATCTTTCCGTCTTTACTGACAAGATCAATCAGGTCATCCGGGAATTTATCCATTAAATCGTTCTCTTTATAAAAGTCATCCAATGGTTCCATTTTGTCAGCCGCCACCCAGCCTTCATTCAATTCAGCACCACCATGGACCTGAAAAGTTGACGGTGGATCGTCCCCCTGCATGCGCGTTGCCAATACTGCCTTTGCATTTGTACCCGCCCCACCTGCAACAGCAGCATTCTTAATTTTAATATCCGGATGTTTTTCCTCAAAAAGATCAATAAGCGCAAGCAGGCCATCCTCCTCTCCTGCACCGGTCCACCAGCTAAAGATTTCTACCTCATCATTGGCACTGTCACCTGAATCAGATGCAGATTCATCTTTGGGCTTGCCTGACGAATCCGCATCTGAACCACATGCCGCGAGTACAAGTGCGAACACGGAAAATAAAATAAATCCATACATCTTTTTCACCATTGATTCCCCCTCCCCTTTGTTAACGCTTACACAAATTATAAATCTAAACTTTAGTATTTGGGTGGAAGAATTTCTGTACATTTTTACGATTCTCTTCATTTTTTTATGGTTTCGGTATTTATGTCTTTGATCCAATAGCCTGTTGGAACTGTTTCGGTGATTTGGAATAATGTTTCTTAAACACACGGCTAAAATAATTGGGATCATTGTATCCAACCAATGCACTAATTTCTTTCAATGAATAGCTATTTTCCTCCAGTAATTCTTTTGCCTTCTGTAAACGTACCCGGGTAACGTATTCAATGAATGTAGCACCTTCTTCCTGCTTAAATAGATTAGAAAAATAATTGGGACTTAAATTCACTTGATCCGCTGTTTCTTCCAGGGTGATAGTGTCCCGATAATGCTGCTTGATAAATTGCTTTGCTTTCTCCATATATTGTTTTGATTGGTGATATTCCTGCATTCGCAAACAACAAACCGTAATAAATTTTTCCCAGTCCTTGGTTGTGGTTAAATCGGATAAGCTTTGTTCCGGCGCGGTTAGCCCACGGTTGGTCAACATTGATTTTATCTTCATGTATATTTCATCCCGGTCGTTGGCGGTAAATTGACCCATGTAATCTCTGTAAAACTGCAATGCTTCCTGTTCATTACAACGTTCAATCAAATCCAGTAGTTTAGCAACTGGTTGGTTAATCGATAAATAGGTTCGTTTGCTCATAAAAAATCCGTAGTGGCGGTTTTGCCCCTTTTCCAGTTCAAAGCAGGCTGAAAAAGCTTCATGATAAGCCTTAGGTAAATCATCGACAGGATATGAATAACTTGCACCAATGAAGCTATTTCCGCCCAATGTCATTTGAATCATTCTGGCCGTCTGCAATATTACCGCTTTATCTACTTTTGCAGACGAAAAAACACAAACATAATACCAATCCCCCTGTTGCTGCATAATAAAGGACGCGGGAAGATGAAAGGTAAAGATTTGTTTGACCTGATCATATGAAATTTCATTAACTGCCTGCACTACAAGAAAGTATCCATTTTTCAGTTGTGGGAAAAATTGCTGTTGAAGGCGTTTGGTTGCATCATCAACTGGATATTTCATCAATTTGGTCAACAGATGTTCCTTAACCAGCTGATTAGTTTGCGATTGTTCCGCAAGTTGTTCTCGTTCCCGGATAATTTCCTTTTGCACCCGACGAATCGCCTGAATGATATCCACCTTTTTCCCCGGTTTTAAAATATATTCCTTGATGCCAAACTGCATCGCCTTTTTTGCATAAGCAAACGAGTCATATGCTGAAACAAGAATAAACTTGACGGAAGCAGTTTCATGGATGATCGTTTCTATCGCCTCAAGTCCATTAATACCCGGCATTTTAATATCCATAAAAATGATGTCAGGTTTATAATGCCGTGCTAATTCAATCGCCTTTCTTCCATTAGACGCCTCTCCAACAACTTCCAAATCAGTAAAATTCGCTGCGATAAACTTTACCATTGCTTTTCGTTCGAGTAATTCATCCTCAGCAATTAATATGCGCATATATATTCTACTCCTTTGGTTATGTTTCCACGTTATATTTGGGAAGGAACAGCGAAATGGTTGTGCCATGACCTGGTTCCGATTGAATGTCCACAACATGGTTCTTTTGATAGAATAGTTGCAGACGATGGATCACATTAGTTAAACCGATTCCTGTCGAATGTCCCACATGTCTACCCTTACGCTTCATCAGTGACATTAGCTCATTAACTTTAGTTTCTGTCATACCGACACCGTCATCATGTATTTGAACGACAACGTCTTCCCCACATGGAAAAATTGTCAATGTGATGGTGCCACCTTCCTCTTTTTCCTCAATCCCATGGATAAAAGCATTTTCTACAAGCGGCTGCAGGGTTAATCGTGGTATCTGAATTGCTAAACAAGTTTCATCGATTGACATATCGAATTGGATCCGTTCGGAAAACCTGGTCTTTTGAATATGAAAATAATCCCTTACAACCTTCACCTCGTCTCCAAGCGTCACCTGACTATCGATATCCCCCAGATTGTGCCTCAATAATGTTGCCACTGAATCAATCAAAGCTGATGTTGACTGCGCATCTTCCAAATAAGCCATTTTCGATAAAGTATTAAGCGTATTAAACAAGAAATGCGGATTAATCTGACTTTGCAAGTGTTTTAATTCCATATCTTTCAAAAGACGGTCCATTTCGGATTGATCCCTAATTTCCTCGACCAGATCATGAATATTTGTGCGCATACTGTTAAATGTATCACCAAGTAATTGCAATTCATCATTGGAGCGTATGGTAATCGGGCTTCCGGTTAAATTACCTGCTGCAACCTCTTTTGCTGCATGGGATAGTTTATCAATAGGTTTGGTAATCCCTTTGGAAAACCACCAGGCAAAAAATATCGCCAACATGATTGTAGAAACAAATAATAAAAGGATAAAATAGAAAAAAGCATGATTCCTTGCTTGCAGGTCCTGATAGAATGATTGATACGCCGTTAATTCAAGATCAATTAATTCGAGGGTTGCTTCCTGTATGTAATCCGATGCATTATGCGTTTGCTCCAAATGATAGGTATATTGCTCAATGTCATCCCGAAATACGAAACCAACCGTTAATTCACTTTCCAATATGAACGATTCCAATAGATTTTGGTAGTTTTTAATTTTGATCGGATCAATATCATAGAAAGTATTCGTTATTTTTTCCATTTCATTTTGTAGGATGTTTTTAACGTTGTAATATTTATTCGACTTATAAGAATCCGCTTCCACTACAAGCGTTCGTGTATTCGCATAAAGTTCGTTCGAATGTTGTGAGATTGAGTTAAGCAACAGAAATTGTTGAAAGCTATCATCATATATATGTGTCAATTTGTTGGAACTGACAAAAATCGAAATTGCCGTGACATAAAAAAGAATCACAAATACCAAAAAATAGACCAATAGTTTCCCCCTGATTGTCTTCATTTGGCATCACCAGCCTGATCGGGAAGCAAATCTTTTTTTTCGATTATTTTTGTTCCGGTATATTGCCGATTTTCCAGAATGTCATTATCTTGCAATTTAATCATAATACTAACAGCTTTTGAACCCATTTCTTCTGGATATTGAGCGATAGTTACATCGACTTTGCCTTCTTTGATTAAATTCAGCGTTTCTTGCAAAAGATCAAACGCAACAATATATAGATTTTTATTTGGAGCAATCTCCTCAAGTCCATCAATGATGCCGACACCGTCAAGTGAACTAGTGCCAAACAGCGCGGTGATTTTTGGATATTGTTTTAGCAATGAATAAGTTGCTTGTGATGCACCAACAACAGTAATATTCGATTCTTTTGTATCAACAATATGAATCCGGTCGTTTCCGGCAATTGTCTGTTTAAAGCCGGCAATCCGTTCCCGCTGGTTAAGCGCATCGAATCTGCCTGTAACAATCCCTACATATTGTTCACCAGTGGTATTTTTCAGTAACGCCTGGCCAGCCAATTTTCCCGCGAGAAAATTATCGGTTCCCACATATACCTTCCGTTCGCTGCTCTTCACATCGGTATCAATTGTTATAATGGGTATGCCCTTTTCAGTTGCCTTATGTACCAAATTGACAAACCGTTCGCCCTTGATTCCCTGTACCACAATGCCATCGACATTGGCAGATATCATGCGATCCAGCAGTTTCAGCATTTTTTCATTATCGGCTTTTTCCGGTGCAACATATTCTATATAAATATCATTCTGCTTTGCCGCCTCTTTTGCACCCCGTTTAATCAACTGCCAATAATCGTTATCAGATTCCTCCGCGATTAAGGCAAAATGATACTTGTACGTTTTATGCGGTTCACTTTTGGTTTCAATATAAAATGTTTTATATCCGTACATCAGCATACCAATAAAACTAATGAAGAAAATAACCCCACAGCAAGTATAAATGAATAGTTTGGAATTGGTTTTCATTTTCCGGGCTCCTATTTGCATTGTTTCATTGCATTTGTGAAAAAGTACCACAGGATGGTTGAGTCTTTAGATATCCCACTTTTCTGAACAATAACTGAAAGGAAAACCTGCACATTTATCCATACGATGCACAGGTTCTAGGTTTTTTATATCCTATTTTATATCAGTAATCATTCCATGGACTTTAGACACTTCTTCATCCGGAACAATTAAATAATAAACGTCTTGGCCTTGATCATTTTTGATATTTGATCCGTTCCCCTCCATTTGATAGCTAATGATGTTTTTTCTTGTATCTTTGTAGCCTTTAAGAAGTTTTTTCATATCATCAAAATCAAGATTGGTTGTCATATTGTTTCCCATAATATCGATCAGACCATTAATTTTACTGACAGATCCAACACTTGCCCCTCTATTGACAATACCTTCAATCACTTGCCGCTGTCGTTTTGTCCGGCCAAAGTCGCCATCTGGATCTTGTTTACGCATCCTGACAAAGTGCATGGTTTTGTCACCATCCATTTCGACCGGACCTTTATCAAATTCGTACTTCCCATCATTCCAGTCAATATCGTTGTCTACACTAATCGTTCCCAGTTGATCAACCAGTTCCTGCAACCCTTCCATATTCATTTGTACGTAATAATCCAGGTCAATATCAAGGAAGTTTTCAACTGTTGCTACTGACATATCTGATCCGCCATAAGCATAGGCATGGTTAATCTTGTCCTCAAAACCTTTTCCAACAATTGTTGTTCTGGTGTCCCGGGGGATACTTATCAATTGCATTTTCGCATGCACTGGATCAAGCGACAGCACCATTAAAGCATCTGAACGTCCTTTGTCATTTTCACGCTCATCAACACCAAGCAATAAGATATTCAAAGGTTTGGTCGCTTTCAATTTTTTCTTCGTTATGTTGTGATCAATGGAATTCACCTGTTCATGCATCTTGTTATTGACCGTCACTTTGGCATTGTGGTAGATCGAAAAGGCATACGCACCTGCCCCAAGCACTATTAACAAAATGATAGCAAGCGGAATTCTCAGCCATCTTTTTTTAGATTTTTTATTTCGGTTTTTCTCTGTTCTGGTCATCTTTAAAACTCCTCGTATCCTCATATGTTTCATTTTTTCGCCATGCTAACATACTTTGGAAGAAACTCCTATCTATTTTACCATAGTTTGATAGCTTTTGATATTCTTATTTTGGAAAATTCATGGAACGCAATGGGCCTACGAGGTTTGAATGTGGTAGGGAAGCGGAATGAATGAAATGTAACAGGAAAACCAATTCCTGCTACATTTTCACAGTTAATCAACAACAATGTATGATGCCTTAATCGGTCCATGTACGCCAACTACAAGATTATACTCAATGTCTGCACTGTTACTTGGACCGGAGATAAGATTAACACAGGAGGGAATCGTTTCTCCGTCCTTAATTTGTTGCTCAATTATTTGTGCGGCCTGGGTCATTCTGGGTACAATCGAATGCTTGGGAATAATCGCAATGAAAGTTGTTGGCAATAAACTGATCGCCCTTGCCTTGTTCTTATTATTAAAAATGACTGTTGTTGCCGATTCAGCCAAGGTGATGTCACTAAACATAATACCGATATTGGCCTGCTCCGCATGCGTAATGTTTTCATCTCCACGGGAAGGATCCCATGTATGAACATCTTCTTGTGATAACACACCATCCAATCCATAGTCGATAAACCGTGGATCTTCCGGTATTACAATTGACCCATTCCCATGAACTCCGATTTGTTTAGCTAATACCTTGGGAAGAGATGCTTGATCCGTTTCCAGCAGTTCGGTATGGATCTTATCGCATTCATCTCTCATTACTTGTAGCAATTCCGTTGCTGAAAGTGTCGCATATACCTTTGGCTCCGGCCTATATTTTCTTTTGGGGCGCTCCATCTCACGTAGTCGTGGTTTGCGCCTGAGATTTTTAGCAATCGTTTGTAAAAATTCCTCCCGATGATAGATATTCCCCTTACTCATTTATATCGCCCCCACGTTTGTGATCGGCAAACCATTGGCGGAAGTTGTCTTTGCTTGGCGCCGGGAAATCGCGTTTGTTTGTCCAGGCTTTTAATGGGCCGGGACCTTTAGAAATGGAACCGTCTTTTGCAAATGGACGGGTTAATGTTGGTGCAGCTTTTACTGCCGTTTGAAAAACTGATGCTGATGACGTCATGTTTCCAAAACTCTTCATCATCAATTTCTCGCTTGCTTTTGTTTTCCCCTCCCCGGCAACAATGCGTTCACGGTGTCTGATAAGCAGTTCATGAAGCGGAATTTTTACAGGGCACGCCTCGGTACAGGCCCCGCATAGACTGGAAGCAAACGGCAATTCCTGATATTCTTCATACCCTGCCAGAATTGGTGATAGCACCGCCCCAATCGGCCCCTGATAAATAGAGCCATAGGCATGACCGCCAATATGACGATAAACTGGACAGACATTGACACATGCTGCACAGCGAATACAATGCAATGCCTCCTGAAATTCAGTCCCCAAAGCACGGGAACGCCCGCCATCCAAAATAACCAGATGAAAATCGCTTGGCGCGTCAACCGTATCTGATTCTACATCCGGAGAAACTGCGGTTACATACGTGGATAGATGTTGGCCAACCGCACTGCGGCACAACAAACTAACAAGCACATCCAAATCTTCCCATGATGGAACCACCCGCTCCATCCCCATCACACTGATCTGTGTATCTGGCAATGTTGTCACCATGTTGGCATTACCTTCATTGGTAACGAGGGTCACTGTACCTGAATCAGCAACCGCAAAATTGCATCCGGTAATTCCCACATCTGCCTGTAAAAACTTTTCCCGTAATACTTTTCTCGTATAGGCCGTCAATTCCTCTGGTTTCTCGGTACCATCGTAGGCTATTTTTTCCCGGTATGTATCGCGTATCTGTTCTTTGTTTTTATGCAGCGATGGTGCCACGAAATGTGATGGTCTATCATCGTCGATTTGCAAAATATATTCACCAAGGTCGGTTTCCAATATATCACAGCCCATATCTTCCAACATTTCATTCAGGCTGATTTCCTCGGTAACCATTGATTTTGTTTTCACAACATTTCTTGCATTCTTTTGTTCGACAACTTCCTTTATGTACTGATTGGCTTCCTCGGCTGTGGCCGCAAAAAATACATGGCCACCCCGTTCAGCTATATTTTCACTTAATTGTTGTAAATAGTAATCAAGGTTTTCCAGTGTGTGTCGGCGAATCTCTTCTCCGGCATTCCGCCATTCTTCCCAATTGCCAAACGGTTCATCCTCAGTTGTTGCCGCAATCTTCTTTCCACGTAGGTTGTCCTGGGCGTTGCTAATAGCATTACGCATAAAGGTATCTTTTAGCTCCTGATCAACATGGTCGTAGAAATTTTTATCATCAATCTTGATCGACATGCTACTTCCCTCCAGTCCGATAATTATTTATGATGGTTAAGAACCTCGGCAATATGTTTTACCTCAATCGGTTTATCCAATCGCTCCAATCGTCCTTTGATATTCATAAGACAGCTACAGTCTGCACCAATTAATGTATCGGCATTTGTTTCTTCAATATGTCGGACTTTCTCGTCTACCATCTGCTCGGAAATAGCAGACATCTTAACGGCAAACGTTCCGCCAAATCCACAGCAATCGTAACCATTGCTCAACGGTTCCAATTCCAATCCCTCCACGTGTTGCAACAATTGTTTTGGGGCTTCCTTAACCCCCAATAACCGATTCATATGACAGGATGAATGATAGGTTGCTTTAGCCGGATAAACAGCGCCAACATCTGTAACCTGTAAAACGTCAACTAAAAATTGTGTGAACTCGTACGTTTTATTAGATAATTCTCTTGCCTTGTCCAGCCAATAAGCATCATCCTGTAATAATGCCGGATATTCGTGAACCATTGCAACACAAGACCCGGATGGGGCAACAACGTACGCTGCTCCGGCAAAAGCGTTAATCATTTGTTTTGCCCCTTTGATTGCGTCCTTTCGATAGCCACTATTGTATGCCGGCTGTCCGCAACAGGTCTGTCCTTCTGGAAAATCAACCTCACAGCCCAATCGTTCGAGCACCTTGACAACGTCTTTGCTAACGTTTGGATAAAACACCTCACCTATACAGGTAAGGAATAAAGATACTTTCATAGTTTTCAGCCCTCTTCAACATAATTTTTATCTAGTGGAATTTGATGTTTCCTTTTTCCCGCCCAAATAAGCTTCAGCGATGCTTGTATCCGCCAGCAAATCCTTAGCGCTGCCTTCCAATGTCAAATTCCCGGTCTCCAAGACATAACCATAATCAGCAATTTTTAATGCTTGTTTAGCATTTTGCTCGACAAGTAAAATGGTAGTACCTGCATCATTAATTTCTTTGATCATTGTAAAGATATCCGCTACGATAATTGGTGCAAGTCCCATGGAGGGTTCATCGAGTAATAATAACTTGGGACGGGCTAGCAGCGCTCGGGCAATTGCCAGCATTTGTTGCTGTCCGCCTGACATTGTTCCCGCAAGTTGATCCTGACGCTCCTTTAAAATGGAAAAACGCTCCATCACTTGTTCGATATCATGCTCTACCTCACTATCATTACGATGATACGCACCCATTTCCAAATTTTCCCTTACCGTCATTTCGGATAGCATTGCCCTTCCTTCAGGTACGAGCGCAACTCCTTTGCGAATTAATTGATCGGGCCGGAAGCCTGTTACATGCTCACCAAGAAATTCAACTGTTCCTTTCTTTGGCCTGATAAGCCCGGCGATTGTTTTCATCATCGTTGTTTTTCCTGCCCCATTTGCCCCAAGAATCGTAACAATCGTACCTTCTTTTACTTGCAGGTCTATTCCTTTCAACGCTTGGATATTCCCATAAAATGTTTCCACGCCCGAAACTTTAAGCAATATCATCGCTCCCTTCCGTACCAAGATATGCCTTGATGACCTCCGGATTTGTCTGAATGGTATTTGGTTCACCCTCGGCGATTTTCTTGCCAAAGTTTAATACGATAATGCGATCACAGGTTTTCATCACAAGGGGCATATCATGTTCAATTAATAAAATGGTTATCCCCATTTGGCGAATCTTGATAATCAATTGATGAAGTTCTTCTGTCTCCCGTTCGTTCATTCCCGCTGCTGGTTCATCAAGGAGTAACAATGTCGGTTCACTTGCTAATGCCCTGGCGATTTCCAGCCTACGTTGCTGACCATATGCCAGATTTTTTGCGATTGTTTCCTGCTCTTTAAGCAAATTTACCGTTTCCAATAGATTTTGGGCTTGTTGGTAGATTTCTTTTTCTTCTCGTTTTTGTGACCTTGTCCGAAAAACACTTTTCCAAACCCCTGATTTGGTCCGGCTATGGCTTCCGGTCATCACGTTATCAATCACCGTCATTTCCGGAAACAGACGGATGTTTTGAAATGTCCGGCATATGCCTTTGGTCGCAATTTGATGTGATTTTAATCCGTTAATTTTTTCTCCGTTTAGAAAAATATTTCCGGAAGTTGGTGAAAGCACCGATGTGATCATATTAAACATCGTTGTTTTCCCGGCGCCATTTGGTCCAATTAATCCGAGTATCTCCCCTTCCAAAATGGAAAAGGATACATCTGATAATGCCTGGATACCACCGAATTGTTTACTGATTTTATTTACTTCCAGTACCATACTGACGCCTCCTCCCTTTTCGAACTTTCATCCAGCGAATCATCTGTTCATCGATAATTCCTTGTGGCCGGTACGCCATCATGATCACCAGAAGTACCCCATAAATCATATAGCGGTAATCACTAATCACCCGCAATATCTCTGGTAGTAATGTTAAAAATGATGCACCAAAAATAGCACCGCCGACAACTTCACTACCACCAAAAACAGAAAACACCAATATTTCTACTGCGCGATGATAAGAAAAATCTGCTGGGCTAATATATGATAAAACATGGGCATACATTGCACCGGCAAATCCGGCAAAAATCGCCCCTTGTGTGAACGACAAAACCTTATAATAGGTTACATTGATTCCCATCGATGCCGCTGCTTGTTCATCCATTTTAATCGCGGAAAAAGCCCGGCCGACCCGGGAATGTTTTTGTCTGATAAAAAACCAAATCAGGAAAATATCGATTACCAGGAGTATAATGAAAATAGACAAAAATACGAACTGATTTGACTGCAGGCCAGTTACTTCCGGATCAAAACCAACGTTTTTCATCATGGAAAGAATCTCCTGTCCCATCTGTGGAATCCCGGAAATTCCGATCGCTCCATTTGTCACAGATTCGGTATTAACCAGGAACACCCGGACAATTTCCCCAAAACCTAAGGTCGCAATCGCCAGAAACACCCCGCGTAATCGCAATGACGGTATTCCAACAATAATCCCAAAAATCCCCGCCAATAGTGATCCCGTCAGTATACCAATGATCAATGGCACATCATAATTTGTCGTCAGGAGTGCCGTTGTATATGCTCCAACAGCCATAAACCCGGCGTTTCCCAGTGATAACTGGCCAGAAGCAAGGGTCACGTAAATACTGAGTCCCAGTATGATATTGATTAAAATAAATGAGGCAACTTGTAAATAATATGGATTAATCAGTTCTCCCAGCATGGACTTACCTCCTTCATACCCATCATGCTGCTTCTTTTCTGCCAAATATACCCTGCGGCCTGACAAGTAAAATAACAATAATAATGATAAAAGCGATAGCATCGCGGTAACCTGATAAACCCAAAGCAACAATCAGTGTTTCGGAAAGGCCAAGAATCATTCCTCCAGCCATGGCACCTTTGACATTGCCCATGCCACCCAAAATTATAATGGCAAGCCCCTTTAAACCAATTGATAATCCCATTTGCGGGTTAACCGAGCTAAAAGCCATTCCCACCAAAATACCGGCAATCCCCCCAATAGCCGAGGCAAGCACAACGGTAATCATGATGATTCGTTTTGTATTTACCCCCAACAAGCTTGCCGTTTCCAGATTTTCTGCAGTCGCCCGCAGTGCCTTCCCACCTTTTGTTTTCAATAACCAATAAGATAAGGCAATCATCATGGCAACCGAGATACAGAAGATAACGATTTGTACAAGGTAAATATTCACCGTTCCAACCGAAAAACGAATTTCTGACAAACTATTTTGAACCGGGTGGTTACCCGATCCAAATAGTTTGTCTGCCAGATTTTCAAGAAATGTCGACACGCCAATGGTAGCGATTAGCGGGGCAAGGTGGGAACTTTCTGGTTTACCGCGTAATGGGCGTAATGCCAAACGCTCAAGTAAATACCCCATGATTGCTGTCACAACTGTTGCTATAACAAATGCCAGCCAGATTGGCAAACCTAGTGTACTAGTAGTCACAACCCCCATAAACGCACCAAACATAAAAATTTCACCGTGGGCCATGTTAATGATTCCAAGCACACCGAAAACAAGTGTATATCCCAGTGCAACGATTGCATAAATACTTCCTGTTGTTATTCCATTAATCAACTGTTCCCATAACACGACATCACATCCTTTACCTGCAACCTTGCAAATGAATTGGTTTGATGAGTCGCAGGAGTTCTATCTTTTTACAATTTTTTTATTTCATTTCCTGGAACTTTCCGTCTTTAATAGTTAGGACAACAGGATCCATCACAACATCGCCGTCTTCATCAAACGAGATATTCCCGAGCACCCCATTAATATCTTTTGTCTCGGCAAGTGCATCTCGAAGTTTATCTCTGTCATCATCTCCGGCATTTTTTAATGCATCAGCGATGATATAGAGACCATCATACGCTTGTGCAGCAAATTGGTCTGGTTCATCACCGTATTCGTCTTTATATGCCTTTACAAAATCTTGAACCTTCTCATCATCTTTCCCAGTAAACCATGGTGTTGCAACAATCAGACCGTTACCTGCATCCCCGGCAATGTCAATTACTTCAGGAGAATTAAATCCATTCCCGCCAACAAATGGAACATCTATACCTTGGGAACGGGCTTGTTTCATAATGACTGCACCTTCATTATAGAGAGCAGAGCAAAGAATGATATCTGGTTTTAGCTGTTTTATTTTTGTTAATTGTGCCTTGTAATCCGATTGTCCCTTTTGGAATGTTTGTGTTGTAACAATATCCAGGTCCAAATCTTCAGCTGCCTCTTTCATCGAATCATACCCGGCTTTTGTAAATACATCGTCATTTCCATACATGATGGCTACTTTTTTGGCATCATACTCTTCTACCGCTTTTTCTACTGAGGCTGGAATCGCCAATGATTCAGGGATTGAGTCCCGAAATACGTATTCCCCGATTTGCGGGATTCCCTGGGCAGTTGTTGATGTTCCTAAAATCGGTACCCCGTTTTGATCAGCTACAGGTGCAACAACTTCAAACTCTGTACTTAAGGTTGGCCCAATAATCCCTGTTACATTCTCGGAATTCATTAACTTCTGGGCGGCAGAAAGGGCCTGATCTGGTTCGCCTGCGGAATCTTCAATGGCCAAATCAATATTTACATCACCCTGTCCATTGATCTCCGATTGGGCAAGTTTCAATCCATTTGTGATTGCCTCACCATAAGCGGCCCCGGAACCACTTCCAAATGTGACAACACCAATTTTAGCCGAAACCTTTCCTGAATCTTCCGAGGAACCTGATGTATTACTATCGCCCCCACCACATGCAGCTAATGCAAGTAATACTATTACACTTATAAATGAAGTGAACATTCTGAGAGTTATCTTCATCGTAATACCCCCCATTATTTTGATCTTGTAAAAAAATCCTTTTATCTAGTAATATTTTCATAGATAGCTGCTGACTAGTTATTTGTTACCATGGTTGATCCGTACTCCCCTCTCCTGTTCCTGAACTTTGTCGAACAAATTCACTTGGTATAAAAAGTATTTTAAACTGAGTAGTTTGAAAAATCAAGGCATTTTTAAATTTAATTTTATATAAGTTCATCCAAGCATATCCTGATTTAATTGATATTGTTTATAGCATTGGCGTTTAATTGTAAAAACCTGGAGCGTAATGACAAAAGTAAAAATCTTTTCATTTCAAAGGGTTGTAATTCTATTCGTATAAGTAATACAATATATTTAATCATTTGTTGATTAGCATGAAACAAAGTTGAATAAATTTTACAATAAGGAGATAGTGCCATGGAAGAACAGTCAATTCAAATAAACCTGTGTCAAACGAAAAAGGAAAAGCCAAATTCGGATCAACTGGAATTCGGTAAAATTTTTACGGATCATATGTTTGTGATGGATTACGCTGAGGAAAAAGGTTGGCATGATGCACGGATTATTCCATATCAACCACTAACTTTAGATCCTTCTGCGATGATTTTTCATTATGGTCAATCCGTTTTTGAAGGACTCAAAGCGTATCAAACAGCTGAAGGAAAAATTCAATTGTTCCGTCCCGAGAAAAATATGCAGCGATTAAATCGATCCAATAATCGTCTGTGTATTCCGGCAATCGATGAAGAATTTGTCCTTCATGCCATTAAACAACTTGTAGCAATTGAAAAAGACTGGGTACCAGGTGCAGAAGGAACATCCCTTTATATTCGTCCTTTTATCATCTCAACTGAGCCATATTTGGGTGTAGCACCGTCAGGCCATTATAAACTTATTGTTATCCTTTCCCCGGTTGGTGCCTATTACAAAGAAGGGATTAATCCTGTCAAAATTGCCGTTGAAAGTCAATACGTACGCACGGTTCGAGGCGGTACCGGGGAAGCAAAAACCGGTGGAAACTATGCTGCCAGTTTAAAGGCACAGGAAATGGTTGAGGGTGAAGGATTCGCACAAGTATTATGGCTGGATGGGGTCGAAAAGAAATATATTGAAGAAGTTGGCAGTATGAATGTATTCTTTAAAATCAATGGTGAAGTTGTAACCCCTGCTTTAAATGGAAGTATTCTGGAAGGAGTCACCAGAAATTCCGTCATTCAATTATTAAAATACTGGAACATTCCAGTAGTAGAACGTCGCGTTTCGATGGATGAGCTTTATGAAGCAAACAAGAATGGTACATTGGAGGAGGCATTTGGTGCAGGGACAGCGGCAGTAATTTCTCCAATTGGTCAGCTTTCATGGAAAGACGAAGATTTTGTTATCAATCAAGGCAAAACCGGTGAAATCTCTAAACGACTATATGATACATTGACGGGAATCCAATATGGAAAAGAACCGGATCCATTTGATTGGATTGTGGAAGTAAAAGATGCCAAGCAATTGGTTAAATAAGCAAACCTAAACAGGACACCTTGAATCGTTATCAGGGTGTCTTTTTTAGGTTTGAAGTGAACATAACTCTACTTGTTCATGCCTCAAGCAAAAAAAGCCGCTAATAACTAGCAGCTTTTTTTGTCGTTACCTTTTATTTACCTATTCTTATAATCAGTGACCGCACCCTTGGACGCACAGGAAACATTATGCGCGTATTTACCCAGAATACCTTTTTTGTACAATGGCGGTGCGACCCAAGCCTGTTTGCGACGCTCCATTTCTTCATCAGAAATATCCATCGTGATTTCTTTTTTCCCGGAATCGATGGTTATAATGTCGCCCTCTTCCACAAAAGCAATCGGGCCGCCATCTTGGGCCTCCGGTGAAATATGTCCTACCACAAGGCCATGTGAACCACCTGAAAAACGGCCATCCGTTAACAAGGCAACTTTATCATCCATTCCCTTTCCAACAATGAGGCTGGAGGCGGTCAGCATCTCCGGCATTCCAGGTGCCCCTTTTGGACCGACGTAACGAATAATAACAACATCCCCATCGTTAATCTCGTCATTCATGATAGCGTCGATTGCTTTTGCTTCTGTATTAAAAACGCGGGCTGGACCGGAATGACGCTTCACCTTAACTCCGGAAACCTTGGCAACGGCTCCTGTTGGAGAGAGATTCCCTTTCAAAACAATTAATGGGCCATCTTCCCGTAACGGCTGGTCAAGCGGCATAATGATCTTTTGATCCTCAGCCAAGGAAGGTGCTTCGGCCAGATTTTCCGCAATCGTTTTTCCGGTTACTGTAAGACAGTCACCATGTAAATAACCAGCTTCATACAGCATCTTCATTACCGCCTGTGTGCCGCCAATCTTATGCAAATCCTGCATCACATATTTTCCGCTCGGCTTTAAGTCTGCCAGATGTGGTACCTTTTTCTGCATACGATTAAAATCATCAATCGTTAAGTCCACGTCAATCGCATGCGCAATCGCGAGCAGGTGCAAAATGGCATTGGTCGATCCGCCAAGCGCCATCACGATTGTCATCGCATTTTCGAACGCTTTTTTCGTCATAATGTCTTTTGGATAAATCCCTTGTTCCAGTAAATGGTAAACGGCTTCTCCCGCGGCGACACAGTCTGCTGCCTTCGCTTTTGATTCCGCCGGGTTGGAAGAGCTTCCCGGTAAACTCATGCCCATTGCTTCCATAGCAGAGGCCATCGTATTAGCTGTATACATCCCGCCGCACGACCCAGCGCCAGGGCAGGCATTGCATTCAATTCCTTTTAATTCTTCATCACTGATGTCTCCATTATTGTGCTTTCCAACACCTTCATAAACAGAAACAAAATCAATATCTTTTCCTTTATAGGACCCTGGAGCAATCGTACCACCGTAAACGAACACTGCCGGCACTTCTGCGTTTGCAATGGCAAGCATACAACCCGGGATATTTTTATCACAGCCTCCAATTGCAACTAGTGCATCCAAATTTTCCGCTCCTACGACTGTTTCAATCGAATCGGCAATGATATCCCGGCTTGGCAGTGAATAGCGCATTCCCTGCGTACCATTCGGAATACCGTCCGAAACCGTAATCGAGTTGAAAATGAATGGAACGCCACCCGCATCCTTTGCACCTTGCTTGGCATTTCTGGCTAAAACATCCAGATGAATATTACACGGGGTTACTTCACTCCAAGTACTGGCAATACCCAGCATTGGACGATTGAAGTCTTCATCCGTAACACCTACTGCACGCAGCATCGCCCGGTTTGGAGCTCGTTTGGATCCTTCACTGAACACATGACTATTAATTCGCAAATCTTTCGACATAGTACCATCCTTTCTTTCATCTAAGCAGTTTTATTCGTATTGGTGGGTATATTCTTGTCCCTGGCCTTTTTCCCCCACCAGGTTGCCAGGAGTGGACCTGAAATATTGTGCCAGACGCTGAATATGGCACTGGGTACGGCTGCAACTGGTGCGAAATGGGTGAGTGCCAAACTTGATCCGAGACCAGAATTTTGCATGCCAACTTCAATCGAAATGGCTTTTTGATCCGGGAACTTCAATCGTAATGCCTTTGCCAGCAGGTAACCAATTGCCAGACCTAACACATTATGTAAAACGACAACCACAAAAATCAGCAGTCCTTCCTTCACAATGTTTTCCGTATTGACCGAGACAACTGCAGCAGCTACAGCAACAATTCCGACAACGGAAACTAACGGCAAGGCCGCAACACTTTTTTCTACCTGCTTCTGGAATAATAGTCTAATGACAATTCCAAGTACAATTGGAAGCAAGACAATCTCGACAATCGACATAAACATGCTTCCGGCTGATACCGGCAACCATTTACTTGCCAAAAGCAATGTCAATGTTGGTGTTAAAATCGGTGCCAGCAATGTTGAAATCGATGTAACCGTGACCGATAATGCGGTATTTCCTTTTGCCAGAAAAGTCATAACGTTTGAGGCTGTTCCACCTGGGCAACACCCTACTAGAATGACCCCAACAGCAACTTCCGGGGGCAATTGGAACACAGTCGCAAGTCCATATGCTAGTGACGGCATAATAATGTATTGGGCCAATACACCGATAATCACACTTTTTGGTACCTGAAACACTGCCTTAAAATCGCCAGGTGTTAAAGTTAATCCCATTCCAAACATAATCACCCCAAGAAGCAGGGAGACATATGGTGCAAGCCAAGTAAACCCACTTGGGAAGAAGAAACTTAACAAAGCAAACAGGATAACCCATAAGGCAAATGTGTTCCCAGCAAACGAACTGATCTTTTCCATCGTCTTCACTTTTATCCCTCCTAATTCTTTCTATTATAATTTACTATCAAAATATTTCAATAGTATAGTAATATTTTGAGTAGATTTTTTTCTGGAAATTGCTTTAATGATAGCGATTTAGTGCCAACCATGACTAAATTTTAAAGATGATAAAATTTCGATGGTGAATTGTATGATTAAAACCGTTTTTGCCAAACTAAGAAAAGCAAAGCAGTTAAATATTTGGTTCGTTTTATTCGAATAATCATTTGGAGGGCTCCATTGTCATGAATAATAACATCATAAAAAGCACTGACCACCGTGAATATCCATTACCCAATGGCCCTTGGATGATGACACAGACTTGGGAAAATGTGCTATTTCTACACTGGCCGGTAGCAAAAAAGGAATTGCAGGATCATATTCCATCCGGGTTGGATTTGGATACGTATGATGGAAACGCCTGGATTTCGATTATCCCATTTCGTGTCCGGCGCATGCGATTACGCAATACTCCCCGAGTTCCCTACTTTCATACATTCCTGGAACTAAATGTCCGCACCTATGTAAAGTATCGTGGCATAAGCGGTGTATACTTTTTTAGTTTGGACGCCAGCAAAGCCCATGCTGTATTTGGAGCAAGAATGGTAACACTGCCGTATTTTTATGCTAAGATGAATATGAAAAAACGTCATCATACCTTTTTCTATGAAAGTCACCGAATCGGTTCAGATGCTGTATTTAAAGGTAGCTATCAGCCAACAGGTGAAGCTTTTTACCCGCAAAAAGACAGCTTGAATTATTGGCTTGCCGAACGTTATTTTCTTTGGACGCAAAAACATCGAAAACTTTACCAGGCAGGGATCCATCATCTGCCATGGAAAATGAAGCAGGCACAGGTAAACGTGGAAAAACCGATGTTACCTTCATTTCTATCAAGCGATGTACAAAAAAGAGCACCCCTGGCAACATACTCACCAACCAAAACGGCATTATTCTGGATGGTTAAAAAGGTAAACTAGGCGCCGCTTCTCGCAGACTCGTTTTAAGAATAGTCATAAAGGATTGTTCTAATGCTTACTTCAGGCACATATAATCATCAGGCAGGCTAATAAAAACTGACTAAATATGAAGGTATGTTAAACAAGGAGGATCAACAGAATGCCAAGTGGAAAACATCAAACTGAATTGGATATTCCAATCGAACATGTCTGGGCGTTTGTCAGCGATATGAATAAATGGGCACCACTAGTACCCGGATACCTGGAACATCAAATACTCCACGAACGCCAATCTACATGGAAATTCAAAGGAGAAGTCGGTCCTGTTCAAAAGACCGTCCATTTACAAATCGATATTACCAGCTGGCAAGCGCCAAAAAAAGTAACATTTGACCTCACCGGGCTGTCAGAAAATTTGAAAGGCAGTGGTTATTTCGAAGCAATGGCAATAACCAGGGACAAGACAAAAATCACCAGCCATCTCGATGTTTCCGCTAAGGGCATGATGGGACCTGTCATTAATCCTGTTTTAAAATCATTCGTGCCAAAAACCACCAGAGAGTTAACAGAAGCAATAGCAAAAGAGATCATGAGTCGGGAAGCAGTGTCAGCTGTTTAATTATCCAGCTTTGGCACTTTAAGAAACATACTAAGATTAGTGGGTAAGGTCATCGACGGGTGACTTTACCCACTATTTCTTTTTTT
>NZ_JBFNXI010000056.1:0-18563 GCF_040812445.1 Lentibacillus sp. L22
TACACTTTTTTTAGTGTAAGCTCCTACGCCTTAATTTTTATTTACTGGAGTTTTGTCCCAGCCTCTTCATTATTAAATCTATTTATTTCTTTTTATTTAAATAATCCCTATAAACTAAAACAGCGACAACAATAAAACTAAAACTTACAATCCGAAAAATCATCTCCAAACTAATCCATTCAGCTAAAATACCTAATAGGAATGCGCTAACTCCAACACCGACGTCGAAGCTGGAAAAAAAGGTTGCATTAGCTGCACCACTTTTTTCTTCACTTACATTTTGAACTGCCATTGTTTGTAGACATGGCATAACCGTTCCATAACCTGCTCCAAATAAAATCGCCGCGATAATAAGATGAAAGTCGTTAGTTGCAAAAGACAACACAACTAAAGATAAAAATCCTAAAATGGCAGACACAATGATGATAGACCAAGGTCCTTTTCTATCATACCATTTCCCTGTATACGGACGTAAAAAAGTTGAAACTGTCGCATTGACAAGGAAAAACAGAAAAATATTATCCAAGTTCCGTTGTTCTCCAAAAACAACTAAGAACGTAATAATCGCTCCAAAACCGAGTGTTGTAATAACCGTCAGTAATGCTGGGAACCATGCACTTTTTTCAAAAATCATATCAAAAAAACGAAATGGTTCTTTCTCTCTCTTTATTGGTTCAGGCGATTTAACGAATAAAAGTGCAATGAACGCTAATAGGCTGAGTATAACTGATGACCAAATTACAATGTCAAAAGAATAAAAGTCATATATAAAGATACCTAAACTCTGTGCTATGATCGCCCCGACTGTTGTTGAAACAGAGAAATACCCTAATCCTTCTCCTAAGCGTGATTTAGGAATCGAGTCGACTGCTATTGTACTATTAGCTGTTGTTGATACGCCCCATGCGGTACCATGAAAAAATCGTAACAATAGCAACATCCATATAATGTTAAGAAAAGGATAAACAAGCGTAATTATCATTAACATTGCACTTGCACCGATGGCTAATGCTTTCCGTTTGTTATCAATTAGAAAGTGCCCTACGAAAGGTCTAATTAATACAGCGCCTATCGTGAATAATGTTGTCACTAAACCTATTTGCATGGGAGACGCATCAAGGCTAGTCATGTAAGCCGGTAAAATAGGAAGCAACATTTCAAACCCAATAAAAACTAAAAAGTTACTAATGAATATGAAAATAAATGATTTGTTAAATATTCTTTGATTTGCCATATAGAAATTCCTCGCTTCTAAATTTTTTAATTCAATTCAGAAGCGTCTGGAACACTGAAACGTTTCTATATTGCCTAAGTTTTTTAAGCACTAGTCTCACCCTTTCTATCTTTCTAACTACTGAATCTAATACAATATCTAATACAATAAGAGGCCTTGTATACATACAAATCCAATATTTTGCCCTTTAGAACAAAAAAGATGCCGGCAAAAAACCGGCATCAATTAATTGTTTAGTTTTAATTAGAATGCACTAACAATTATATTGTCTTCTTTAAACCTGAAATAATGAGACAAAAAGTTTCCGGAAACTGTTTTCCATATGGAGTTTACTAAAAAAGGACAGACGGATCCCGTTGCACGTAAATCTCCTAATTGTAAAAATGTCTTTACTTCTTCTGCTATACTTCTGAAAACAGTTTCCATTACTCTTTGCCTCCTTTCTCAATGATTAATGTTATCTATTCTAGTCCATCTTGATAAAAAAAACAACCCACTTCAAAGTTCATTATTGGCAAATTCCATGTTAGTCTATCCCGTATGAAGTACTTGGAAAATAGATGATTCCACCAACTCTTTTTTAGAGCGTTTTCGGTGGTTGCTGTAGTTTTAAAAGGTAAGAGAATTCCATGCTACCTGATTTAAAATATTTTCTTGTTAATAAAACTATAATATTTCCTAAGCATTATAACCAAAGGAAACCACAAATACTATAGCAAATATTGATAAAAGGATAATAATCAAATAAATTATAGTTACTACTATTATTAGACTTTTGGATATACTAGAATACTTTTTCCAAGTGAACAGAAGAAAAAACAAACATATAACTATAATAATTAAAAAAACAGAAAGAAGCATATAATGTTCCTTAATCATAAACCACAAATCCATTTTATCCGCCTCTTTCCATGATAAAGTCGTTTAAGCCCGCAGCATGTTTACTTAAGAATGAGGTTTCTATGCCTTCTTATTGACCTTCATAGATGACACTTTCAACATTTAAAGTTCTTTGACTACAGTACCTGAAAAGCGATCGTGGGGAAATATCGATCCAGCTTTTTCTTCAAACGTTTTGGGGCTTTTCAAGTAATCAATAGTGCCCACTGTATCCCGGTAGCCCATACGCTTAATGATCTGACTGGATGTTAACTCAGAATCCTCTTGACTCTCAAGCTCCAGCCGCATTTTTTTGTAACCAATTGTTTTCCCACTTTTGCGCAACTGTGCATACTCAAGTGTCCACATTACGATGGTTGGCGTCACTACAGCATGGACCATTTCACTTTTCACTTTTTTCCGCAAGAAATACTCAACACCAGCAGTCAAAGCACTTGAAATTGCCAAGTCAATCAGAAACGCCTTCATACGTTTTTTCGTAATGGATTCCATTAAAGTCCTCCTAATTACCTACACGCTTTAGCGATATATTTTCAGGGTACCCTTCTGTTCTTTACCACATATAATAGACCGATTGTTGAATTACCACAACTCTGTTAGTCAACTTATTATATCGAACTTTATTATAAATGATCACCTCTCTCTTCCTTCCGCTCTGGATACCAACTTTTTAGCATGGGGAAGAGGAAAGTAACAGCTATATATAGTAGAAATAAGATTGGGAAGACAAGTATAGTGCAATACTACATCCCTAATATCTCAATGGACCCTTACAACCCTTCACAGTTTTTTACATTAACTTCTTAATATTAATTTTTGTTCCTCTATGACATAAACACAATCAGCTACTCTATCAACAAAGGTTCGATCATGCGATACAAGAAGTACAGTTCCTTCATATCCTTTCAAAAAGCATTCCAATGCTTCAATGCAAAAAACATCCAAAAAGTTTGTGGGTTCATCTAAAACGAGAACATTGTATCTTCCTAGAAAAAGTTGACACAAAGCCAGACGAATAGTCTCTCCACCGCTTAAATTACGGACATTCTTTTTTAAATCATTTCCTTTAAAACTCATAGAATGCAGAGCAGAGCGAATTTTACTCTCATCGTAATCACTTTTTTCCTTCATAAATTCCATTATCGTTTCATCTTTGGTAAACTGATATTCCATTTGTTCATAAACGCCAATAACTGCTTTTGGTGAAATAGTGATTCCCTCACCCCTTTGTAAGATATGTCGAAGCAAAGTTGTTTTGCCTGAACCGTTTTTACCTGTAATAGCAATGGTCTTGCCTAACGAAAATTGAAAGCTCGATTCATTGAGAAGTGTCTTCTCCCCAGCCTTTAGATTTAACTGATCCGCCATTATCGGAAATTTATTGTGTAACTGAAGGGCACCAGATTGGTGAAATCGAATGACTTCCTCTTCTTTAGGTGCTTCTACCGCTTCAAGTTGTTCCACTCTTTGCTCTATCGCCTTTGCTGCCCGCTGAACTGCCTTCTGACTTGTATCCTTTGATTTCGTCATAAACATTTTATTCGCCTTTGCTTTTGCTTCCTTTTTAGAAATATGTCCATTTGCCTGTGTAATTTTTTTAGCCTTCTTCATTTTTTCTTCTGCAGCTTTCATAAGACGTGATTTTTCTTTAACGTACTTTTCATGTTGTTCCCGCTGCTGCCTTTTCTGAAGCTCAATTTGTGCTACATAATCCGAATAGTTCCCTGTATATTCCGTTACTAATCCATCTTCCACTTCCCAAATCCTTGTCACAAGTTTATCTAGTACATATCTATCGTGACTCACGACGATTAAAGTACCATAATAGTAGCTCAATTCCTCGATAAAAAACTGGATACCATCTGCGTCAAGATGCGTTGTTGGTTCGTCAATCAATAATCCTTCATGATAGTTTGAGAAAATTTGGGCTAACTTTAGTCTCGTCTGTTCTCCACCGCTAAAGTTTTCAATTTCCGTTTCCGGAATAGACAGTTTCCCTTTTAAACCGTAATCTACCTCGGTTTTCTTTGGGATTGTTAGTTGATCAAAATAGGCAAAATCTATAAATCGTTTCACTTGACCTTTTTCCGGCTTAATTTGACCATTTATAAGTTTTAACAAGGTACTCTTACCAGCACCGTTTTTTCCAACAATTCCAATCCGGTCAAACTGGTGCACAGCCAGTCGGGGGATGTTTAATACCACTCTATCTGAAAATGAAAGTTCAATATTATCCAATTCAACACATACATTTTCCATTAATCTCTACACCCTTTCGTCGGCTTATTTATTCCGACCAATAGTTCTAAATCAACAGTAACCTCAGAAATATCTCGATTTATCATTCGATCACAAAACCAGCATGTTTACATATCCTTGTTTCGCAAAATCAAACGTATGATTATTCAAGCAAACAAGGATTTTTAAATGAGTGACCTTCATTGGCCTTTTACAAAGCGGACGACTAAATAGATGAACATACCTATTAACAAATTCAGTACTTTTTTCTTTATTAGTCATGGTTTCTTCCTTTCAATATAAAAAAATCACAAGCATCTGCCTGTGATTCGAGAGTAAAGGGAAAAAGACCTATCCTTATTCCATTAGGGCTTAATAAAAGCCGTCAGCAAATAAACCTGCCCTTGATCCAAACAATGAAAGGCTAAAATTAGACAAAAATAAAGAAAGGCAGAACAAGTCTCCTTTCTATGCACTACATATTTTTATCCGCTTTAATCAAGACGATTAAGCCCCCTATAAATAGTTCGTTATGCGGGGAACAAATTGCTCAAAAAAGTGGACAAATATTTCTCAAATATGAAATGAAGATTATTAAAAAAGGACAGACTAATTCCGTTTACTCTGTTTACACAAACAGAGCCTTTGACCATATTCAATTACTGGTTCAAAGTTTGGAATCGTAGTCTCATTGCATGTGTCATTTTTTAATAATCCTCCTATCGTTTAAAATTTAATATTAATTGTAGTCTATCTTTCAATAAAAGTCAAAGGACAGGAGGTTAGACTTTTTTTAAAACATCGCAACTTTATTTTAAATATACAAAATCTGTAGCTTTAAAATAAAGTTTGATCAAAATCAACTTGCAAACCTGCATTTTATGTTAAATTAAAAGAACCCGTTTTGAAAAAAGATTGATCAAAATAGATTTTGGTTAAGAGCCTATAATTTCTTACATAAATAACGATGTATTACTCGCAATGAAACCTACAATTTATTTTCATAATATCTTTTTACAAGAGGACGGATGATGATACTTATTATGAGTAAAGAAAATATTAGCGTTTGTCCTACTACGGATACATTAAGATAAACTGAAAGAACCGCAGCGATAAGGGTAAAGCCACTCATAATAAAATTTTCTGTTTCTCCAGACTTGGCATTGATCAATACATTGCGTTCATCGTGCACCTCAATTTCACTTCTCTTTTCACCTTTTTCAGTCGTTGTGTCCCTCTTATTTTCTATATAAGTTTGTATAGAGATGCCCGCCAATGCAATTCCTAATCCACTAATACCAAATGGCACCTCATCGCCTATAAGACTAATAACAAATGTACCAATACCAATTACTGATAACACGATAGTAATGATCAAGTTTCGTAACTCTTTATTGTTCATTTTTATCATCCTCCTCAAAAATAAATAAATCTTCAATACTGACCTTAAATATTTGTGCAATTTTGTAAGCTAAAAGAACAGAAGGATTATATTTCCCCTTTTCCAAAGAAATGATGGTTCTTGAAGAAACAGAAACCAAATCAGCTAATTGCTGCTGAGTAATATTCGATTCCTTCCTAAAATCTTTAATACGGTTTTTCATCTACATCATCCTAAACAAAATGAAGGTTGCCTCATGTGAAGTTTATTTCATATGAAGTTAACTTCACATTAATATGAATAAAAGCTCTTGTCAATAGTAAAAAGGTACAAATTCATGGATTAAAAGAATTTGCACCTTTTCATCTCTTTACAAAAACACCCTACACATCCATATTCCACCGTTAACAGAAAAACCTATTTCGAAAAAAAGATTGATCAAAATAGATTCATTCTCTGTGAATAATATTAACAATATGGCTGATTGCTGTATAACCTTATATTACCTTTACAACAGGAAACCCCTTTCAGATAAAGCATATCCAAAGGGGTTTAACGGTGCAACTTTTTTAAAAACAGTTAAACTTTATTTCAAAGCCAAAGCTGGTGCCAGGCTTCCTGAACATGACGAAGTGGAATACGTTTAACATCAACCCCGAGTTGGTTGTCTCTTGTCAATTAACTTCTTAAATAATCGATGACATCTTCAAAGTCTGGGTCCTCCCCACCTGTTTTGAAATAAACAATGTCATCTGAAGTTTTTAATGGAATAAGACGTTTGAATTTTTTAAACAACTTTATTGTCATTCAACGCTATCTCGATATACAATCAAGGTAAGTGCATTTAATAAGATGGTAACAATAACAAGAACAGCCGAGGCAGATGCAACAGCACCCATTGTGTCCATAAGAGCAGACCAATCCTCAATCTTTACTAGATGATAGTTATAGAAAATCTGAAAACATATCGAAATAGCACACGCACTAATACTGATAATGGAAAAGACAACCCATTTCTTATTCACCTGCTTTTTATCTCGTAGGAGATTAAAAACAGGAATTATCCAGGCAATTAATCCAAGCGCGAGACTGCCAATGTTAAGCCAACCAGCATCAATCATATATATCATCCCTTTATATTTTTCTACTTTCTTCTCCAACAATATGGACCGATCGCGGTATAACCTTGTACCAATACCCCTTTGGAAAAGCATATCCAAAGGGGTATAACTTCGCAACTATTTTATAAACATCGTGACTTTGTTTATTGTTTACAGTGTCTTGGGCATCCTCGGTTCTTTTAAAAGTTTTGCAGCACACTCCAACAACCAAATGTCCCTTTTTAAATAATTCTTTTAAATTGTAACTAACATAATTTTTAATACTTAGTATCATGATATTCACCTCTGAATTTGTTCATATAGGCTTCACGAAGCGTTTTCTTCTCAACAGTGAAATCAATTAATCTTATTCCCAATTGGTTCAAAAGCTGGAAGACTTCAGCATTTTCTACTTCCGTTTCAATTTTAATAGTTTTTTCACTTGAGTATATGATACGTCCGAGTTCTTGATAATTGACGAATGTTGTAAGCTCAGCAGGAGTATCAAAAACCAATTTGAGAATATATTGGCTCTTGTTACTAAATTGTTGTTCCTCGAAAATAGTACCTTTTTCCAAAAACAAGATGCGATTACAAATAGTTTCAATATCTTCTAGTTTGTGGCTCGAAATCAAGACGCCGACATTCCACTCATCTGCCATCTTTTTCAATTGTTGTAATACTTCAAGATGTTTCTATATCCATACCATTTGTTGGTTCATCCAATATAACGTAACTTGGATTATTCAATAGACTTATAACTATACCTAATTTCTGCTTCATTCCCAAAGAGTATTCCTTCACCTTTTTATTCAATACATCAAATAATTGTAAGCCCTTTAGAAGTTCCTCGTATTCAACAAGTTTAAATGTATTTCCATAGATTTTTGATAAATAGGACAAATGTGCCAATCCAGTCTTATTACTGAACAGTTTAGGCTCCTCAATCAAGTATCCTACATAACTATTGCCTTCAACAGTTCCATCAAATGTCTGAATTGTTTGTGCAATGATCTTCATAAGTGTACTTTTTCCAGCACCATTACTCCCAATTAAACCGATTATTTCTCCTTGTTTGAATTCAAAAGATAAATCTTTTAAGACTACAGATCCATTATATTTCTTAGTAACTGAATTTACATGCATTTTATAATCCCCTTATATATTGTTATTAGCTAATTCCTTCGTTAAAAAAGAGGTGCAGCAGGATACATTCTGCCTTATAGAATTAATAAGCATGCTTGAACTCCCAGTGTTATTTTTCTTTTAGCAGTGAATACTTTCGATAAAACTTATAGGAAGTAGTACCAAAGAAAATACCAAGAAGTACAGGAGATAACTTCAAAAGGGCGAATGGAGTTTCAAATAAAAACGCCTTCCAAAATAAGTCGCCATGCATACTCCAAAGACCTTTATGATATAATTCTGAATAATTTGCACAGGGGATACCAACAAATAGCATAAGCATACATAGCGAAAGTGAATAACCCATCAATCTTTTATAATAATTAGCCATTGATTGGCGGTCTGAAAAGATTTCATTTTGATCACCATCTTCCTTTTGCCAATACTGTCTTCCACCCAGACGGTGCCCCTCTATGTGGCTCCAACCAAAATCCTCATATATCCCTTTGTATTCCATAAACTTTTTCTTTGGTAAATAATCTTGATAATCAAGTCGCATAACATATCTCTTGTCAGTTTTTTCGAAAGTGTATATTCCCAAACCACTAATATTTGTACAGCGATAGCCTTCTTGTAATTGCTTGTTCAACCATTGCTCTTCTTTTTCAATATCAAAAAACACCTTAAATATCTTCATTTGATTCTTCCCCTTCATACAAGGATAAAATATGCAATAGCCTTTCTTGCTCTATTTTCAAAATAGAGCTTCCTTCCGCAGTTATCATATAAATTTTTCTCCGGCCTGAGTTTCCAACAGGTTCAATCCAACCATGTTTATTCAAATTTTCAATTGCACCGTATAATGTACCAGCAGCTAAAATAACGGTACCATTACTCATTTCTTCTATCTTCTGCATTACGGCATAGCCGTGGAGTGGCTCACGTAATGCTAATAAAATATAATGCATGGTTTCAGACAACGGCAATAATTTGTGTTTCATACCTATACCCTCTATTCAGTTTAACTATATAGTTTGACTTTATAATAATGTAATACAGTTCAACTGAATAGTCAACAGCATTTTTAAGATTCATCTAAGGAACTTATAATACAACTTTTTATAATTGAGCGGAAATTTAATCTGAAAAAGTCGATTTCCTTTACATCGGGAAATCGACCTTTTGTGTAATCTTACTCAATTAAATGGCCCGGTTTAGCTTTAAAATAATGATTAATCAAAAACACCTTTCTAACCCACATTTCACATGAAATAAAAAGAATCTGTTTTGAAAAAAGATTGATCAAAACGGATTCCTCCCTGTGAATCAGTATACATTTTTATAAAAAAGTTTGATCACTTTATGGCTGGGATCCTTAACAATCTCGCCCGATTATGGAACAGTTAAAATTGACAAATAGAATTATTTAAGACGGTTATCCAAAGATTCAATTACCAGTTTAAGTGCAATTAAACGACGCTCATTTAATGTTTTTTGAGAGCTGCCTTCTTTTGCCTTTGCTATCTGTTTTTCGATAGATGGAATGAGACTTTGTAGAGCTTCTTTGGAGGTCAATATGGTTTCTTCGTTATGAGAAAAATCTTTCCCATTCCAAGTACCTTTAAGGCTTTTTAAACCAATTTTCACGGCATTTTGTCCCTTTTTGATAAGGGTTGTATTTGAACCTCTTCTGTTCCCGCTTCCAAAGTTGCCTTGTAATTCAGCTTGCTTGCTATTGAACCGCCAAAACCGCTAATTCACCCCCAAGCCAGCACTTACACCCCAAAAAGAAGGTGACGAATACAGGCTTTCTTTCATACTGTATTTTGGGGGTGAGAATAATGGCAAGAGTAGCTTTCCGAAATGCGGACGTTAACTTAATGGCAAGGATGATGAGAGCGGAGGCTGAAGGTGAGGGACAACAGGGAATGCTTTATGTTGGAAATGTAATTGTTAACCGTGATGTAGCAGATTGTGCTGACTTCAAGGATTTAAGATCAATTGAGGATGTCATTTTCCAAGTACAAGGAGGAAATTTCTCTTTTGAGGCTGTGCAAAAAGGCAATGTTTTTTATCAAAGGGCAAGAAACGTTGAAAAAAGATTAGCGAGAAGAAATTTAAGAGGTTGGCGGGAACACCCAGCGAAATATGCACTTTGGTACTTTAATCCATCTGGTCCATGTCCACAAACATGGTATGGCCAGCCCTTTACTGGTCAATATAAACAGCATTGTTTTTATGAACCAGAGGCTGGAACGTGTGACAGTGTTTACATGGGATGATAAGCAGGATCTGAATATAGTTTTAGAATCTTCATTGATAATGGAGATGAGCATCAATTTAATTAAATCGCTCTCCATTTATCGAAAGGGAGCTGCATAAATACTGTTGATTTATCAATGTTGGAACACCATCGCTTTATGATAAAATATACAGGATTTTATACATCGTTAATTTAAAGGTTTTCCCTCCCGGATCCACCTTTGAAAATGCATAAGATCCTGCATAAAAAATGAAATGGCCTAATGACTTAGGGATTGTCATTAAGGCAATCCTTTTATTAATGGGTAAATCGTTGATTCAAAGATGAACTCGTCTACGTACAATAAAGGGGGTGCGGGTATTATTTAGTCACCAAAGTGGAAGTTGATACTCCACTTTGGAATACATATTTTATTTTTAAAACAGGCGATTCCATCAACTCTTTTTCGGGGGTGTTTTCGGTAGTCGGCTGCAGCTGCTTCTAAATCTGCTTTCTTTTCTTCCTGTATGTTCATTAACGATTCTTTGCAAATCCAGCTATAGAGACAGGGGTAAATCCGCATAATGTTTATCATTTTTCAGATTGCATTGCTTAAAAAATTCACGGAACGGACGAAGGGAAACTGCAAATAATGTTTTCGGCTTATACTTACATCAATACCAAGTTCATGAAAATATTGTGCGTATTCATCTACATGCTGAAAATCAAGAATTGCAAATCGTCTCCCAGGTATTAGTACCCGAATCACTTCATTTGACAAGTCAGGTGCAGGAGTCCCAGAACCTCCCTCTGAAAGGAAACTGATTTGCGTTTCTATTTTTTCATGTGATCCGTATGTTACGATAAAATCCATATTCATTAATTGATCAAGTCCAAGTATTTCCTCATAGAAGTGTTTTGCCTTGGAAATGTCCTGCGTCTCAATATTGGTAACAATTTGTTTGACCTTCATCATTGCAGTCTCCTTAAAGTTTTAAATTTAAATAATTTTATTATTCCATAATTAGATTTTCAACGTATCAAATTCCCCAACCGAGAAACCTGCTTTAACCCGACCTTCAACGAGGTGTGTAAAGTGTTGTGTCTCCGTTGTAATCTTCCAGTTGTTGATCAACGGTCGTTTCCTATTGTTCATCAAATTTAACAAACCTTAACTAAACGCACTTCTAAATATGTAACATCTATGTCATATTTTACATCATTTTGCCACTTTTCAATTATTTGAATACTATTATATCTATTTGTTTTCAATTGGATTAAATTTATTAACTATATTCCGACACTTTTTTCTTTTTTGACGGTTACCCCCATACAAGCACCTTCTGACTTTAGAATTAGAATTATACATCCATCCCAGGTGATCTGATTCATGGTAAATTCATATTCTAGACTACTTACAACCAATTTTGCATGATTACGACCTTCTCCTATTTCTATTATCGACAAATTAGCCACAAATCTGTTGTCGGCTAGTAACTTTTGACCATCTTCTAAATAATTGCATAAATTCGACATAATTCTTCAGTATTTTTTTCTTAAATCTATTATACTTAGTTCAATTTGGAAGCCGGACTGTTTTATAGAGCACATTAAAAGTCTATTGATAGATTGTTGTTTAACAGTTACGGCTCTTTGATCTAGGGGGTGTACGTTATGTACATAACATAAATGGGTTAGAAACAACACGAGAAAATTGCTTCAGAATGGGCTGTCTATGGAATCAACGCGTACATCCACAGAAGTGGCTGATATTCAAATTGATTAGGAGGTAAACAAACATTTTACTGGCAAAAAACGGAAAGCAGTGCCCTTTAGCAAAAGTTCTGGGGATTGTCATCATTTATGAATGGAGGGATTAATTTTGGTTGGAAAGAAGAAGAAAAATAGATTTCTTGGAATCATGTTGTCGGTAGCCATAACACTGAGTATTTCGTTGCCAATGGTGGCAGATGCCAGTTCAAATGACAATTTTCAAGATATCACTGGATACCAGCTGGTTGATGGAGTTACAGAGCCAATCTACTCCTATGCTGATGCAATTAAAGAAACAATTTACGTAGAATCGGAATTGGATAGTGACCGTGACGGAAGGGCCGATCGTATTGCAGTAGACATTATACGACCAGAAGAAACGGAAGATGGACTTAAAGTGCCAGTTATTATGGATGCAAGCCCCTACTACGAAAAGCTTGGTCGTGGAAACGAGTCACAAATAAAAGATCCAGATGGGGATGGCGTAAATGATCTCTTCCCCCTGTATTATGATAATTATTTTGTCCCACGGGGATATGCAGTTGTACTGCCCGATATGGTAGGAACAAACAACTCTGATGGTTGCCCGACTACCGGGGGATTTGAAGAAATTGAAAGTGTTGAAGTCGTCATAGATTGGCTGAATGGTAAAGGAGAGGCACGAGATAAGGATGGTGAGATAGTTGAAGCAGAGTGGTCTACCGGTAAAGTAGGAATGATTGGAAAATCTTACGACGGTACATTAGCGAACGGTGTGGCCGCATCAGGAATTGAAGGCTTGGAAACGATTGTCCCGATCGGTGCTATTAGTAGCTGGTATGATTATTATCGTTATGGAGGTATTCCGTTTTATCGGAATGGTCCTTCAGGATTATCAAAAACGGTAACCAGCAGCTCCCATATAGATGCATGTGCTCCTGTTCGTGATAAAATACAGCATGAAGCAGATGATAAAACAGGTAACTACAATGAATTTTGGGAAGAGCGAGATTTTATCAAAGGTGCAGATAAGGTTCACGCAAGTGTGTTTATGATTCATGGTTTAAATGATTATAATGTAAAGACAAATAATTTTTCCAACTGGTGGGATGCTCTAGCAGAAAATGATGTGCCAAGAAAACTTTGGCTAGCCCAAACTGGTCATGTAGATCCATTTGATTTTCGCCGGGAAGAATGGGTCGATACGCTTCATCGTTGGTTTGATTATTGGTTAATGGGAATTGATAACGGAATTATGGATGAGCCAATGGTTGATATTGAGCGCGAAGCAGATGAATGGGAAACACATTCCAATTGGCCAGATAATGACTCGGAAAACGTTACCCTCAGACTTGCACCGGCGGATGATGAATTGCCAGGTACATTTCTAACAAGCCCATTGTTGGAAGACGTTACACAAACATATACAGATGATGCTGGACAAACGGAAATACAAATGGTCGAGGATGAATATACACAAAAGGAAAATCGCCTCATGTTCCTATCACCTGAACTGGATAAGGATGTACGATTAAGTGGTATTCCCGAAGTAAATATCGATGCAGTCGTTGATACGGATGATACAAATCTGACAGCCATGATCGTGGACTATGGTAAAGATGAGCGTGTTGATCATAACAATCAAGGGGAAGGAATCCGAACACTTGATGAAAAAACCTGCTGGGGAGAAGAATCAGAGGAAGATAGTCCATGTTATAAAGAAACTGAAAAGACAACCCATGTTGCCCCATATGAAATAGTGACACATGGATGGCTTGATGCCCAACATTGGCAGTCACTTGATGTTTCAGAACCGCTCGAAACCGGAAAGGAATATACATTTCAGTGGGATACTCTACCTGAGGACTATGTTTTCAAAAAAGGCCATCGATTGGGAGTTGTTATCGCTGGAAGTGATTATCAACGGTTAATTGCAGATACAAATCAGACAAATGTTGATGTAACCTTAGGCGAAAGCTATGTGAAATTACCTATTGTAGGCGGAAAGCAAGCACTAGACACAGCTTTTGGCTTTAATGGTGGAACATCACCAGAACAAATAGCGGACGTGCATGATGTAGTAGAATACTTTGCAGCAGAAGATGACTTTGCCGATAACTCAGTTTTAAAATCTTTGCAGATGCATTTAACAGCGGTGGAACGATTTGAAAATAAGCAAGCGGGAGAAAAGGTTGTTAAACATATGAAAGGGTTCAAACAATTGATTAACCATCAATTGAAAAATGATCTGATTTCCAACGAAGCTTACCTTGTTTTAAAGGCGGATGCAAATTATATCATTGACAAATGGAAATAAGAATCATGTTAATGGACCAAAACAAACCTTTATTTTCCCTGAAAGTAGCAAGATAAACAAGAAGATAAAAATATTTGGGGAATTTGAAAGGGTATAATTTTGAGTTGCTCATATCTACAGTTAATGAACAACATAGGAATGGGCCCTCTTAAAAAGAAAAAACTATGATCTACACAATAAATAGCGTGTGAAATCACCAAAAATTTCACATGCTATTTATTAATTATTAACATATCAAGTAGTATAAACCACCGCTTAGCAAGCAATAGAAATCTATTACCTTTTCTCAACACCAAAACTAGGTGAAAGCATATTATAACTTTTAAAATCAAAACTAGTAATTCTACATACCACTTCCTGCGTTATCATCAAACAAAGGGGCTTTTTGAAAATAACACTACAACGAAACGGGTCGTTTATGTCCAGTCTATATATTAAAGGTTCCAACAGAAAAGGCAGCTCCAGTGGTGATAATCACCTGGGGCATTTTCGTCTCAATCATAGTGCATTACAATGCGGACAATGAAGTTCCACTTCATCCCTATTATTTTTTCCACACTAAATTCACCAATTATATACTCAGGAACTTCATCGGTTCCATGGCAATCCAAACATTGAAACAATACCGTCTTCATTTCTACTTTAAACCACGTATCCAGCTTATGCTTTAAATCATAGGCTTCCTTTAAATGGGCGTCTATTTTTAATAATTGTTGAATCTCCTCCCGGACCTCGGAACACACCTTCTGACCTTAAAATTAGAATTATACGACCATCCCAGGTTAACTGAGTTCATAATGAATTCACATTCTAGACTACTTACAACCAATTTTACATGGTTAAAACTTCTTCCCTATTTCTATTATCGACAAATTATCTCAAGACCCTTTCCTAATTCAAGGAAAGTTTTATCGAATTTTATAATAAAAGAGGGCAGAAAACTGTCGAAATGGGTCGATTATTCCCAATACACATAAATGTATTCCGATGATAGCATTAAAAGTAGACTATCAAACATAGTAGATAACTATTTCCTATATCTTGATATGCTATCCTGGGGAAATAACAAGTCCCCAATATGAGAGCAAAGGAGATAATAACAACGCATTAAATTTAGAACTAGTTGTTTTAAAAATGTTGTCGCAAATATCCAGGTTTGATATGTATATGATTTAATCCTCCACCCCATTAGAATGGAGTGTTCTTTTTTTTGTGGTTGCCGACATTATACTTGTTGGTTCTTTAATCATTGCCATCGGATGTTCTTGAGGATAATTAGTATCTCCAAAATTTGGAGTGTTAATAAAAAATGGTGGCATTTCATAATCAGGTTAAACGGCTGATTATGAATCACATATAAAATCAATTGAAGGAGGGGGACGACGAGTTTAACTAAATGTGAGCTATAAATATATTATACGAGGAGTGAGTTCATGAAGAAGAAAATAGTAATGTTGGCATTTGTTTGTATGCTCTTCATTACACCTTTTTTATCAAGCGCTACAAGCATTACAAGTAATGCAAGCCCAAGTGACGTTACAACGACAATACATGAATTGGAGGGACTTAAAGAACCGGCCGAAATACTCGTGGACGATTGGGGAATACCACATATTTATGCATCATCTGAGGATGACGTTTATTTTGCACAAGGATTTAATGTTGCCCGTGATAGATTATTTCAAATGGATTTGTGGCGAAAGAATGGATTGGGAGAACTGTCAGAGGTTCTTGGTCCAGACTATTTAGAACAAGATAAAGCTAAACGATTATTTCTATATCGCGGTGATATAGAAGAAGAATGGGAAGCTTATGGCCCGAATACAGAAGAAATTGTGACATCGTTTACCGAAGGTATTAATGCCTATGTTGAAATGACAGAAGAGAACCCTGATCTACTTCCAGATGAATTTAATATCCTTAATTATAAGCCATCCAAATGGGAACCTGAGGATATTGTCCGTATTCGTAGTCATGGTTTAACTAGAAACATCAAAAATGAAGTGGCGAGAGCAATCACTTTACGTGAACATGGCGAAGATGCTGAAAGCATTCGTAATAGACTTGAACCAGAATGGGAAACAACCATACCGGAAGGTCTAGATCTTAATGACATTTCCGAAGATATATTAGATACCTATCAATTAGCAACCAGTGGAGTTAATTTTGATAGTGTAGAAAACAAGGTTGTGATAGACGACGTTGAAACTCAGGCTACTACTGAAGACTTAAACGAACAAATTAAGCAGAATATGAACCTTGGTAGTAATAACTGGGTTATCAGCCCTGAAAAATCAAAAACTGGCCGTCCGATAATGGCTAATGACCCTCATAGAGCGGTGGATGTTCCATCACTTCGTTATATTACGCATCTGTCTGCACCTGGATTAGATGTTATTGGAGGTGGTGAACCAGTTTTACCAGGTGTCTCGATTGGTCACAACGATACAAGCGCATGGGGTTTAACTATCTTTGGAATCGATCAGGAAGATCTTTACGTGTATGAAACAAATCCAGATAATTCATCAGAGTACCTATACGAAGATGATTGGGAAGAGATGACTTCAATATCAGAAGAAATCGTGGTAAAAGATGAGGGACAACAGGTAGAGGAACTAGAATTCACTCGACATGGTCCAGTTATTTATAAGGATGAGGAAAACAACCGTGCATATGCGGTAAAAGCAGCTTGGTTAGAACCTGGAATGGCTCCTTATTTGGGAAGTTTATCCTATATGGGTGCCGAAAGCTGGGATGAATTCTATGATGCAATGAATAAATGGGGATCGCCGTCTGAGAATCAAGTATATGCTGATACTAAAGGAAATATTGGATGGAAACCAGGCGGATTAACACCTGTGCGAGATAATTGGGATGGACTCTTGCCTGTACCTGGTGATGGCACCTATGAATGGGATGGTTATCTCGACCAAAATAATTTGCCAAACGAGTTTAATCCAGAGAGAGGGTGGATTGGCACAGCCAATCAAATGAATTTACCAGATGATTATGACTACGAAAAATATAAACTTGGATTTGACGCATGGGCCACACCATTTCGTTACCAACGTATTAAGGAAGTAATGGAAAGTAATGAAAAAATAGGAATTGAAGATTCACTGCAGTTACAAACAGACTATACATCAATTCCGGGTCAACGTATCACCAGTTTATTGGATGATCTACATTCTTCTGATGATAAATTAAACGATGCTTTGAATTTGTTAAAAGAATGGGATGGCGAATTATCCATTGAAACATCTGCCGGTACTTTGTTTGAAGTATGGTATCAATATCATTTACAAGATGCGGTTGTGAGAGAAATTATGTCGGAAGAGACAGCAAATCATATTGGATCTGGGGATCCTGTTGTCATCTTGGATCTATTAGAAAATCCAGATGAGCGTTTCGGTGAGCATCCTGAAAAAGTGCGTGATCATATTTTGTTATCAACCTTGGGTGATGCAATTGACCATGCGGAAGAACTACTTGGTCCAGAAATGGATGAATGGCGGTGGGGAGATTTGAAACATGCTTATTTAGAACATCCATTATCGAATTTAGTTGATGAGAAGCAAGCAGAAAAAATGAATATTGGCCCTCTCCCACGCGGTGGAAGTAAAGACACTGTTGGGGCTTCAGGATATAATTCAGATTTCCAACAAAATCATGGAGCAACCTTTAGGGTTGTAGTGGATGTTGGTGAATGGGATAATTCAATTGCCATGAACAGTCCCGGTCAATCGGGGGATCCCAATAGTAAATTCTATGGCAATTTGTTCGATAAATGGGCAAATGATGAGGCAATTCCATTATTATATAGCCGTGGTAAAATAGAAGAAGCAACAGACCGTCGTATTGTTTTATTACCGGATATGGATATTAGTGCAACCAGTATACAGACACTAGTTAATCACTTCGAAAAAGAGGGGGAATTTTCTAATGATGAATTCCCTCACTCTTTAAACCTTCATTTAACGGCTGTGAGTCACTTTGAAAAACAAGATAATGCAGAGAAAGTCGTCAAGCACATGAAAGGTTTTAAGAATCTACTTGATAACCAAAAAGATAATGGAGTAATTTCTGAACTTGCATATGACACACTCATGTCTCAAGCAAATAACTTAATTGAGAAATGGGAATAGATTTTAGGTTTTGAGTCTGTCTAATAGTTTTAGCCCTACAGCGGTTAAATTATGTAGGGCTTTTTCGGGTCAACACCAAAACCAATGGTTGATATTGATAGGTAAATATGGTAATGGTGCTAAATAAAT
>NZ_JBFNXI010000057.1:0-18007 GCF_040812445.1 Lentibacillus sp. L22
TTGAGGATACCCTACCTCTTTTTTTCGTCTCAAATATTTTACACAAACTATTTTACGTCATCAGGTTAATATGTCGCATTAGATAATTATTATTCCAGGTTTAATAATGAAAGGAAATTTAATGAATTATTTATTCCCCAACGTATTAACCTACTTTATCCTAGCGGATTGGAGGGAACGGAGGTTTAACTTAGTAATTACTGAGGAGGAAACAAATGGGAAAAATAGCAATGATTATAATGGTAATTTTAATTTCTTGTTCATTTTCACCGTACAGTTTATCTGCTACCACGCGAGACGCTGATAACAATAGTATGTCCGAAAAAGTCGTAAGTGATAAAAAGGTGGAAGAGGTGGATTCTGAGTCGGAGTTCAAGAAAAACGGTAGCAAAATGGGCAATGAATCGGAAAGTGAAAATTTGGATTTAGAACAGGATGCAAATCAAAATGAGATATTTAGTTCTTCGGATTCAAATGGTAGTAAAAAGAATGGAAATACAGAAACAAAAACAAATGATGAAGTAGACAAGGAAAAATATGGTGTATCTGTTTCGGAATCCGAAAAACAAGAAAAGACACAGAACCCTAAAACTAAAGAAGACAATCAGGAACAACAAGCCATTATTGAAGGTGAAAAGGCAAAAATTCTAACGACAAGTTCAACAGATATTGGCGTGAATACAAGCAAACTCGGTCATATTAGAAGTGCAAGTGCACAAATTTATGAAATACCTGGAAACAATAGATTGTTTACTGCGGGCGATAAATACGCAAATGCTGTTTATTATATAAAAAAACAAGCTGATGTTGATGGAGTAAGATTTTATCTGATAAGTAAGAAACCAAGCAGTAAAGAGGGTGTTGTCGGTTGGGTGAAAGCTAGTGATCTATCAATACACGACCATGTAGGTGTAGATAAAAAAGGAAAAACCTTTTACTTTACTGGAAAAGGTAGTGCCTATACAAAAGCATGGGGTGGCTCGAAAGATTTGGTATATGAAGATATGTCATCTTATAAACATCAAAAATTCCATGTCAATTTAACCGAAAAGGTAGGCAACAACACATGGTATCGTGGTAATTTTAACGGAAAGACAATTTGGTTACATGAAAGCTATTTAACGACAAAAGAAGAAAGTAACACCAGTAAGCTAGGTCATATTCGCAGTGAAAAGGTAAACATTTATAAAACTATTAGCGACACTTCAACCAAGTTTGCAGCAGGAGAAGAATATACGAATCAAGTGTATTATATAAAAAGACAAGCCAAGATCGGTGAACAAACGTTTTATCTTATCAGTCTGACACCAAGCCGTGAAGATGGAGTAATTGGCTGGGTACAAGCAGACGATTTATCATTGCATGACCATGTAGGTGTAGATAAGAAAAAGAAAACCTTATACTTCACTGGAAAAGGTAGTGCCTATACGAAAGCATGGGGTGGCTCGAAAGATCTGGTATATAAGGATATGTCATCGTATGAATCTCAGGCCTTTCATGTCAATTTGACCGAAAAAGTCGGTAACAATACATGGTATCGTGGTAAATTTAATGGAAAAACAATCTGGTTACATGAAAGCTACCTAACGATGAAGGATACAAATAGAATAAGTAAATTAGGTCATTTGCATGGTAATGCGAATATTTATAAAAGCCTTGGTGATAGATCATCGCTTCTAAATACGAGTAATTATACAAATGCAGTGTACTATATTAAACAGCAGGCTAAAGTAAATGACCAAACTTATTATCTGATTAGCAAACAACCAAGTGTGATAAATGGGACAGTCGGCTGGGTAAATGCATCAGATATGTCAACACATGACCATGTTGGAGTAGATAAAAAAAGTAAGATATTAAAGGTAGTCGGGACTGGTAGTGCATACAGTAAGGCGTGGGGTGGATCAAAGGATCTAGTCTATTCCGATGTTTCAAAATTTAAAGGCCAAGAAATTAAAGTTAACCTAACTGAAAAAGTGGGGAATAACATATGGTATCGTGGAACCTTGAATGGAAAAACGGTATGGTTTCATGAGTCATATCTAAAAAAGACAAAAGAAGTAATTACTGATTACACAACTTACAATTTATCACTCGATAAAATGCTAGATTTACAAATGAAAGTTAACCCACAAACGGATAAACAATATAAGCTTTGGATTCGTGAAGATGCTTTCGGAAGTATTAGTAATGGTAAAGGTACGGTTAAAGGTGAAAATTGGAACTTGAGAAGAGGCCCTGGAACCAATTATCTATCAGGCGGGAGAGTAGGTAATGGAACAAAACTTCCTATAAAAGGTAGTCAGAAGGTTTCTGGGTATACTTGGTATCATATAGGATATACAACGGGATGGGTAACCGCCGACCCCACAGATGTAAGATACTATTTAGATTATAGAAACTTCACGGATAGTTTAAAAGACAAGTTGCAATTTCTTAAGCTATCAGAAAGTTCCGACGCTAGTGTAAGTGAGATAAATGAAAAGATCCTTAAGGGTAACGGTATTTTGGAAGGAAAAGCACAATCATTTACTGAGGGTAGTCAAAAATATAATATCAATGAAATATATCTAATTTCCCATGCATTATTGGAGACTGGAAATGGCACGTCTGAATTAGCTAATGGCGTTAAATATAAAGGGAAAAAGGTTTATAATATGTATGGCGTTGGTGCCAATGATGGATGCGCAGTTGAATGCGGTGCAAAATACGCTTATGATGCTGGGTGGTTTACTCCAGAAGATGCAATTACTGGTGGAGCAGCATTTGTCAGTGAGAATTATGTCCAAGCGGGGCAAGATACATTGTATAAAATGCGCTGGAATCCATTGGCAGCCGCAAACACTGGTACAGCTACCCACCAATATGCAACAGATATAGGTTGGGCATATAAACAAACATCAAGAATGTATGATTTATATAATCTGCTAGATGGTTATAAAATGATTCTGGATATACCTAGGTATCAGTAAATGGGTTGAAAATATATGTTGGAACTTTGACTACGTGTGAAAATCATGGAGATAATCAATCTTCCTTTTCATGGAATAAAAAAGCGAAAATAAAAATTGCCTTTAGTTCTAAAGCTTTTGCCTTCCAACCGATATATTAATAAGGATTACTAGTCTAATAGCACCAATGAGATTTTAAGTTAGGAGGGATTGCATGAAGAAATTAGCGATTGTAGTATCATTGTTTCTTGTGTTAACGTCATCGTTCCCTTATCCAATTATAGCTAAGGAGAATCTTGAGGATCAGCATAGTAGGGAAGGTGATATTAATAAGTGGAAAAACGATAATGACGCAGTACATAATGAATTAGATAGCGTTGATGTAGAAGCAGAAGAAGATGAGAACAAAGACAACGATTCGAATAGGGAAAAAGCATCACAAGAAGAAAATGATAAAGACAAAAAGGTAGAAATGAATGAACGTGTAACAAAAAATAATAAATCATCTGAAAAAAAAGAGGAAGCTACCAAGAATAAAGGGGATACTCATGACCCTGCCGAAAATAACGTGAATAAACAGGAAACCAAAGAAAAAGATAGTGCTGACAATAGCGAGAACGGTTATAATGAGTTGGGAATCAAGGTTGGTACTGAAGTTTACGGTGAAGATATTAGCGAGCTAAGTGAAGAAGAATTGCAATATGTTCCAAAGGACTGGAGAGACGGAAAATTTGAGAGCGAACATCCAGAGGAGCAAACATCCAATAACAGAAATATACTCACGAGACAAGCCTATCCAGATGTAAATAATTATATTAAAAATATAACTCCAGCTGAAGTTGAATTTAATCATAAGAATGTATTTCCGGAATTTAACTATCGTAGTGGATTTGGAAAGCCGGAGGGCGTGGTAGCTCACGAAACGTCTAATCCGAATTCAACAATAACAAGTGAAATAAATTATATGACTAAAAACTATAATAATGCTTTTGTTCATGCCTTTGTTGATCATTCGCATATTATAGAAATCCATCCAACAGATAATGCAGCATGGGGAGCTGGTCGATTTGCAAACGAGCGATTTATCCATGTCGAACTAGTTGAAGTTAACAGTTTTGATGAATTTGCACGTTCTATTAATAACTATTCAACTTATATCGCCTCCTTATTATATAAATACAATTTAGGCGTATCAAGTGCAGAAAATAATGGTAAAGGTACATTGTGGTCCCATAAAGCCGTTAGTAACTTCTTAGGTGGTACAACGCATGTAGATCCACATGATTATTTTGCAAAGTATGGATATAATTGGAGCCAATTTGTTAGTTTAGTAACCTCAAAATATAATAAACTAGTCGCGGATAAAAATGCGAACACAAGCAAATTAGGGCATGTAAAATCAGGTAATGCACAAATTTATGATAATCCTTCTAAAAAGAAAAGCCATGCAGCCGGGTCAAAAAATATGAATGAAGTTTTTTATATTAAAGCACAAGCTAAAATTAGTGGAGTTCATTACTATTTAATTAGTAGAGAACCAAGTAGTAAAAAAGGAACAGTTGGCTGGGTAAAGGCTAATGACATGAACGTCCGTACACATAATGGTGTAGATAAGAAAAGTAAAAGTTTTATCGTAAAAGGTACTGGAAAGGCTTATGATAAAGCTTGGGGTGGTTCTAAGAACCAAGTATATGATTTATCATCACATGCCGGAGAAACATTTAAGGTTAACCTCACTGAAAAAGTTGGAAACAATACGTGGTATAGAGGAACACTTGATGGAAAAGTGGTATGGGTTCACTCAAGCTATGTTGGAACAATAACGGAAAGTAATACGAGCAAATTAGGTCATATTCGCAATGGAGATGTAACAATATATGAGAAAATACTAAACGATTCTAATTCATTCAAGGCTGGAGATAAGTATACAAACGCCGTTTATTATATTAAAAAACAAGCCGAGGTAAATGGAAGGATGTTTTATCTTATAAGTACAGAGCCAAGCAAGAAAAAAGGTGTAGTTGGCTGGGTTGAAGATAAAAATATAAGTAATCATACTCATAAGGGTGTGGATAAGAACAGTAAATCTTTCACCATAAAAGGTGACGGAAAGGCCTATACTAAAGCTTGGGGCGGTTCAAACGATTTAGTGTATAACCTATCAAAATATAAGGGATTAACCTTTAAAGTGAATCTCACGGAATCGGTTGGTAACAATATTTGGTATCGGGGATTTTTAAATGGCAAACAGGTATGGATTCATTCCAGTTATTTAATAGATAAAAGTAATACAAGTAAACTAGGTCATATTCATAATGAAAAGGTCAACATTTACACAGATGTATATTCCAATGCTTCTTCGTTTGTAGCGGGAGAAAAATATATTAATCAAGTGTATTATGTGAAAGAGCAAGCTAAAGTAAATGGGCAACTATATTATTTAATAAGTCTAAAACCAAGTAAAAAAGATGATGCGGTTGGTTGGGTCAAAGCAGAAGATCTATCGGTACATTCGCATAGTGGTGTGGACAAAAATAATAAGACTTTTTATTTTACGGGGAAAGGTAAAGCCTATACAAAAGCATGGGGTGGCTCGAAAGATTTGGTATATGAAGATATGTCACCTTATAAACATCAAAAATTCCATGTCAATTTAACCGAAAAGGTAGGCAACAACACATGGTATCGTGGTAATTTTAACGGAAAGACAATTTGGTTACATGAAAGCTATTTAACGACAAAAGAAGAAAGTAACACCAGTAAGCTAGGTCATATTCGTGGTGACAAGGTAAATATTTATGAAACGATTGGGGACACTTCAACTAGGTTTAAGGCAGGAGAAGAGTATACCAATCAAGTGTATTATATAAAGCAACAAGCAAAAGTTGGTGAACAAACGTTTTATCTGGTCAGTTTGAAACCAAGCCGTGAAGATGGGGTGGTTGGCTGGGTGCAAGCAGACGATTTATCATTACATGACCATGTAGGTGTGGATAAGAAAAAGAAAACTTTGTACTTTACTGGAAAGGGCAGTGCCTACTCGAAAGCATGGGGTGGATTACAGGATTTGGTATACGAGGATATGCTACCGTATAAATCTCAGGCCTTTCATGTCAATTTGACTGAAAAAGTTGGCAACAATATTTGGTACCGTGGAGACTTTAATGGTAAAAGAATTTGGTTGCATAGTTCCTATGTAAATTAAATTTTAAGAAGTCTGTCCCAAAAGGCATAACTTTTGGTGACAGTCTTTTTATCTAATTGAAGAAGTATTACAAAGTCAAAACGTGGTACATAACGTCTCCTGAATTTGATATTATAGTATTTTGATTGTGTTTTTGAATTTTGGAATTCGTGGGAATTAAATGCGTTTTGGTAAAAATAGATTTAGAAACGGCATATATGGTATAATAAATCTGTTTTAAAATCTGTAAATCCACGTAATGATGTTAGTATATACAATATGGAAATCGCTAGACGATTTGTTTAATCTATAGTAGACGTATGTAGGTTAAAGAATTAGAGATAATGACCACGTCACAGAAATAAGTTTTGTAGATGGTTATGCTTAAATTGAGTTTTCAATCCAAAAAGGATAGTAGGAATTAAACTTTATAGGATGGTAATTACACACAACAGTTACTGAAAGGAGCTAGAAAATTGGGAAGTATCACTCCTGTTATATTAGTTAGGTCTTTGGATGTTGAACGCGGAGGGGTCACTAGAGCCTCAATAAAACGAGCTAATTTGTTAGCGGAGAAATATAGTGAAGTTATTATTGCTACGTTTGTGTTTCAACAATTTCATAATTCTATAATAAATGAATTATATGATAGAAAAATATTATCAAAGAATATAAGAGTAGTTAATTTTTTCGAGCATATAAAGCCAAAAAGAAAAAAATTCAAAAAATCAAAGAATAAATATAAATATTCGGTGGGGGAGAAAGGTTTTTTTGAATTTCCTGTTAAAAAGATGAAAACAGAACGATCTTATCGATATTATAAGAATGGTTTTTACGTTAAATATAAAAGATTCAACGAAGATGGATCCTTAAAATTTATAGATTATATGGATTATGACAGATATAGAATAGCCCGTGAAGAGTACGATCAACGTGGAGTTTTAGTTAGAGTGCGACAAATGGATAAACTTGAAAATAAGTCTCGATTAGATCGATATTTTGATGATAAAGGTAATTGTTACTTGAGTGTACACATTAATTCAACAAATGGGAAAGAAGGACGAGCAGCATTGTTTAATGATACACCCAGGGAATATGACAAACTATATGATCTTCAACAAGAATGGCTAAACTCCCTCTTAAATGAGGTAGATTTTCCAGTAGTCATGTGCGAGCTTAGGGGATTGGATAAATTTTTATTAGGAATCAAACATAATAATGCAAAAAAAATTGAAGTTATCCACACTAATCATCTAGAAGAGCCTTTTAATGATATAAAAAACATAAAGAAAAGTTATAAAACATTATTTGAACAAGCTAAAGAATTAGATAAAGTTGTATTTTTAACAGATGAACAAAAAAAAGATGTAGAAGCAGTTTATGGGGCAAATGATAAATTTACAGTGATTCCCCATGCATGTGAACCAGATGATGTAAAAAGAGAAAAAAGTTATAAGAAGGACTACGATCGTAGATTAGTTGTAACACTTGCTCGTTATCATAAAGACAAAAATTTAGACGAAGCAATTCGTGCATTTACATATGTTGTTGAAAAGATTCCAGATGCTAAGTATTATATATATGGTAATGGAAAGTTAGAGAATGAGCTAAAGTTATTAATTGAAAGTCTTGGTCTGAAGAATAATGTATTCTTAAAAAAATACACTACTAATCCCAGAGAAACGTTCGAGAAAGCAGTATGTTCTATCCTAACCTCAAGACAAGAGGCGTTTGCCATGGTACTTACAGAAAGTATGGCAGTTGGAACGCCAGTTATTTCTTATGATATAAAATATGGCCCAAATGATATTATTGAAAATGAGTTTAATGGTTATTTAGTTGAACGGGGAAATAAGAAAGAACTTGCGGAAAAGATAATTAAGTTAATGAAAAATGAGGATTTACGTGAAGAACTATCTATAAACGCTAGTGTTGTTAAAGAGACTTTTAGTGAGGAAAAATTTAAAAAGCAATGGCTCGAATTGGTCAAAGGTTGATGTATTTTCATTAAATAAACTGAAGGAACCATTTGGAATTCCAATACGAAAAGGAAGTTCTGGCACTGGCATATTGTGGTGAGTTTATTGCGACCAGTTACCATGTGAGCTACAGAATCAACCAATGCGGTGGTTCTGAATGGTGCTGAATGTAAAAATGTAAAAAATACGCAATATAGGAAACGGACCGCTTCGTTTACCTTTTTATGCATAATCTATGAACCATGAATTTGATGGAAGACAGAACTCTAGACGTATGTATTGGAGGATTTAGATCATGTTGCAATAGATAGGTTTACAGGTAATAAATGGTGAATTATCTTTCGTATTGTTCATTATTGAGTATAGGAATGGGTCTGTTTTGATTAACGTAGAAAGTATAAAAACAACTAAAAGACTGTCGAGTGTTGTTAGTCTTTTGTTGCTCTCCAGAAAAGATAGCTATCCATGTAATTGTTACCTTTATTCTGACCGTTGCTGTGCGCACAAGTTTTAGACAAAGTTTCCACATAAAGGCTGAAAAAGCATTGAAATAAAAACAATTATGAAAATAAACACCTAAAGTTAAATTGATAATTCGAATTTCATTAAGTGTGAAGAAATAATTACAATGAAGTGAAATACTTAGACATAAAATTGATATGTTAATCAAATTAGATTATAATAAAATTTGTGTAATTCATGGAGGTATTACGTAAAATAAAGTTGAGCTTTAAAAAATATTAAATAAAAATATAATAAGGGTTTGCAAATAATTTTGCTTCAAGGAGTGTAATCATGGGAAAGATTTCGGTTATTACACCTGTATATAACACAGAAGGATATGTATACGATTGTTTGAAGTCTCTAATGGAACAAACTTATACCGATCTTGAAATTTTATTAATAAACGATAATAGTAATGAATACTGTACACAACTGTTGGAAAAAATAGCAAAGCAAGATGACAGAATTCAATTGTTTCATTTTTCCGAGCGAAAAGGTGTTGGAGCTGCAAGGAATTTTGGCATAAAAAAGGCTAGCGGAGAATTTATCTACTTCTTGGATAGCGATGATTATCTCCCAGAGAAAACATTGGAAATATTAGTGAACCACATCAAACATCATGATATGATTCGTGGTAAAGTTAAATCGACTCATTTTAGCAAAAGTATGGCGATCATTTTGGATGGCCTTTTTAACGTGAAAACATATATTGATAAAAGGTTTAAGCTAATTAAAAATAGGTCTGCCGTCAATTTTTTGTTTAAGCGTGATTATATTATTAAGGAAAATTTACATTTTTCCGAGGATGTGGAAGTGTATGCTGATTTAACTTTTTTGATACCTGCACTTATCCATTCAGAGTTAATCCCTTATATCAAAGAGGCTGTTTACTTTAAACGGAAACGAAACGATCCGATTAACAATCCGTCTTTAACCCAATCAGATGAACATGTAAAAATAAGCAGCTTCCTGGATGTTTACAATACGTTGAAGCAAGAGTACAGTGACGACGAATTAGCTGATCGTTTTCTTGATAACCAGTTGTTGAATTTTTACAGGAAGAATGTCATTACGTACTTTAAACAAGATGAACATATAGATGACTTTTTCCCACAGCTTGTTGAGGCAGTGAATAAGATCGATCCTCAATTGATCAGCCAAAAGGACTTTATTCTTAAAAGAGAAATCTATAAGATTAAAACAGGAAATGTTCATAAATATAAAAAGGTCAATACACAACACAGACTACTAAGGGAGATAAGGGAAGGTTTGAAAACGAAGAGAAAGTTTTTTATTTTATTATATAGAAAAGTTTTCATGAAGTTTTCTATGAAGGAAAAGCTTGTCTTTTTCGAAAGTTTTCTTGGTAAAAATTACTCCGACAACCCAAAATACATTTATGAATATCTGTTGAATAATGACATGGGTTATAAATGTGTATGGAGTGTACGAGAGAAGAAAAACATTCCTGGTAACCCTATTCAGGTGAAAAGGTTTAGTCTGCGCTATTATTACTATTTAGCGAGGGCAAAATATTGGGTAAGTAATATTCGCTTACCAAAATCTTTGGATAAACGGGAAGGTAACGTTTATTTGCAAACATGGCATGGTACCCCTTTGAAGACATTGGTGCTTGACCAAAAAGATATATTCTCGGCAGATCCTAAATATAAAGAGAATTTCTATATTCAATCTCGCAGGTGGGACTATTTAAGTTCACCAAATGAATATTCTTCCAAGATATTTAGGCGGGCTTTTAAGTTTGATAAAGAGATGCTGGAATTTGGGTATCCCAGAAATGATATCTTATATCAAAAAAATAATTTCAAGGACATAAATGATTTAAAGCAAAACCTAAATCTTCCACTTGATAAAAAAGTTATATTATACGCTCCTACATGGCGTGACGATGAATTTTTCTCAAGGGGTAATTATAAATTTACCCTGAAGCTAGAGCTAGATAAAATGCAAGAGAATTTAAGTGATGAATATATTCTTTTATTGAGAACTCATTATCATATTGCGAACAGGCTGGACGTTTCGGAATATGAAGGGTTTGTCTATGATTTTAGTCTGTATGATGATATTGCAGAACTTTATTTGATTTCAGATATGTTAATCACGGATTATTCTTCCGTCTTTTTTGATTATGCCAATTTGAAACGACCCATATTATTTTACACCTATGATATTGAGAAATACCGTGATCAAATGCGAGGTTTTTATTTCGACATGGAAAAAGAGGTTCCAGGTCCGCTGCTGATGACCACGGACGAAGTTGTCGATGCTGTGCAACATATTGATGATGTTCGAATGAAATATCATGATACCTATAATCAATTCTATAATAAATTTTGTTTATGGGATAATGGTAATGCTTCAAGAAAAACGGTGCAGCGCGTGTTTGAGGGCAAATCATTAGAAGAGATAGGGCAGGATTCTTAGTTACGGAGAAATTATGTATGAAAAGTGCTGTTAAAAGAGTTGTGTTTAAATTATATAAATTTACCTTTAACTTCCTTGGAAAAGTACTTCCCAAAGACCCTAAACTAATCATATTTGAAAGTTTTTTGGGGAAACAATACAGTGATAACCCAAGGGCAATTTACGAATATATGTGTAAGAATAGGTCAGGTTATAAAATGTATTGGAGTGTTGATAAAAGGCACTCCAAAGCTTTAGTGGGAAGAGATATCCAGAAGGTGTATCGTTTTTCATTAAAATGGTTATTGTTAATGACTAGGGCAGGCTATTGGGTATCTAATAGCCGATTACCATTATGGATCCCCAAGCCCCGTTACACAACATATCTGCAAACATGGCATGGTACACCGTTAAAACGGTTGGCAATGGATATGGATGAAGTACATATGCCAGGAACAAACACAGTTCAATACAAACAAAATTTTTTAAAATCAACAAGCAAATGGGACTACTTAGTTTCTCCGAATGCCTATTCGACTGAGATATTTAGAAGAGCCTTTGCGTTTGATAAGACGATAATCGAATCTGGTTATCCAAGAAATGACTTTTTATTGAATTGTAATAATCAAGATATTATTTCCAAAATAAAAAACGAATGCGATTTACCGTTGGATAAAAAGGTTATCCTGTATGCACCAACTTGGAGAGATAATCAATTCTATGCTAAAGGTGAGTATAAATTTGATTTACACCTTGATTTAGAAAAACTTCGAAAAGAACTCAATCATGATTTTATAATTATTCTAAGGTTGCATTATCTTGTGGCTGAGAACCTTGACTTAAAGGGATATGAAGGGTTTGTTTTTGACTTTTCCTATCATGAAGATATTCGCGAACTGTATCTTATTGCAGATTTACTTATTACAGATTATTCTTCTGTTTTTTTTGACTATGCCAATTTAAAACGGCCAATGTTATTTTATGTTTACGATATTGACGATTATCGAGATAAGCTACGTGGTTTTTATTTTGATTTAGAAACGAAAGCCCCTGGACCTTTGGTGAAAACAACGGAAGGGATTATTGACGAAATCCTAAAATTTGACGCAAATGGTTTCGTTCCATCCGATGCAACAAAGGCATTTTATGAAAAGTTTTGTTATCTGGAAGATGGTCATGCTAGCGAGCGTGTTGTAAAAGAAGTATTTGAAGATTGATTTCTAAAAACATGGTTTATACTATAAATGGTATAGACCTGCTTTCTCTTTTATTGTCTTTTACCCTTGTTGCTTGTATAATTTATTAAGTTACAAAAGTTAAATTAAAAAAATAATAAAGTTAGGTAAATATAATTATAATTAATAGCAGTATATAAAAGGGTTTTAAGAGTCGAAAGGATATACATATGAAATCTGCAATAACAGTTCTTAAAGAGCAATTTAAACATTTTTATTTAATACGGCGGCTTTCCCTATATGAGTTAAAAAGTAAAAACCGGAACAATTATTTGGGAATGTTTTGGGAGATTCTGAACCCCACCATTCAAATATTAATTTATTGGTTTGTATTTGGAGCACTAAGGCATCGAGAACCTGTAGAAGTAGGCGGAGTGGAGATTCCATTTTTTACCTGGCTGATGGCGGCCTTTTTTCTGTGGAATTTCTTTTACCAGTCGACGATTCAAGGTTCCAAGTCGATCTATACGAGATTGCGCATGTTATCTAAAATGAATTTTCCTATGAGTGTGATCCCGAACTATGTTATTTTTTCCCAGTTCTATATCCATCTAATTATGCTGGTTATTACGATGGTCATTTTTCAATTTATGGGTTATTATGTGAATTTATATTACTTGCAACTGATCTATTTTATTTTTGGCGCATTTTGTTTGATTTTTTCCGTTGCACTAATAACGTCAACATTGTCCACCATAATAAGAGATGTACACATGTTTTTGAGTTCGACATTACGAATGTTTCTTTATGTCTCGGGTGTTCTGTGGCCAATAACTATTTTAACGAATCAATTTCCGACAATCATGCAATTACTAAAGTTAAACCCATTATTGTATTTAATTGAAGGGTATCGTTCGGCATTTTTTGGAGCAGGTTGGTATTTTATTGAGCACTGGCATTATACGCTTTATTTCTGGGCATTAGTCATTGTGCTATTCATATTCGGCTCGACGCTGCATGTGAAATTCCGCCGCCATTTCATTGATTATTTATAAAGGCTTGTGATCATGATGGAAAAAGCAATTATTGTTAAAAACGTGACAAAGAAATATAAATTGTATAACGACAACAAAGAGCGTTTATTAGATCTCATTACACCAAAAAATTATGGTGAATCCTTTTATGCACTGACGGATGTTAGTTTTACAGCGGAAAAAGGCGATGTTGTCGGGTTTGTTGGGATTAATGGATCAGGTAAATCAACATTGTCCAATATTATTGCCGGTATTGTTCCCGAGACATCCGGCAGTGTTGAAATAAATGGACAAGCATCCCTGATTGCAGTTGCTTCAGGGCTCAAAAATGATCTGTCTGGTCGGGACAATATAGAATTGAAGTGTCTGATGTTGGGGTTTAGTAAAGAAGAAATAAAAAGATTAGAGCCTGAGATCATCGAGTTTTCGGAGTTGGGCAAGTTCATCGATCAGCCGGTAAAATCGTATTCCAGTGGGATGAAATCGCGACTGGGCTTTGCGATTTCGGTCAATGTCGATCCGGAGATATTGATCATTGATGAAGCCTTGTCTGTTGGTGATAAAGCATTTGCCGAGAAAAGTCTTGAGAAGATGAAGGATTTCAAGCGTATGGGGAAAACGATGATCTTTGTCAGTCACTCCATCGGGCAAATGAAAAAGTTTTGTGAGAAAATTCTCTGGCTGGAATATGGCATGGTCAAGGATTTCGGAACAGTCGACGAGGTCATGCCGAAATATGAGCAGTTTTTGAAGGAATATAAAAAAATGTCCAAAGATGAGAAAAAAGCATACAGAGAGAAAGCGGTGGAAAGACAGCATAAGGCTCTGATGGCTTAGAATTTATCTGGGGTTTAAAAAATGGGGGACACTGGTGCTAGTGGTATTGGATACTCTTAGCATGTTGTCGGCAGCAGTGAATGCAGTTTTGGACCTGATGAATGGAATCCATATCAGATGAACAGTGATAAACACGCCGTCTATGATAATGGTTCCGATCCATTGCATTATCATAAATTTCAAACCGCTAATGAGGTCGGGACGACTAGACCCGGATTCAGGAGAATTAATTGGTCAGGCGGAAATCGGTTCAGTTGTAAGTATGTCCGCACCGTACATTACCGATCTTACGTTTTATGGAAAATATAAAACGTGCATCTAAGGATATATTATTTTACGTTTACTCCCTTGCCAGTAGTCGTGCCAGACGTAAACAATTTAGGGCTGTTTCACCAAGATTTCTTAAAAATTAGTCGCTGTTATGATAAAGTAGTTTATTGGAAAGATATTTTGGGAGAAAAGAGTGGAGTTTAGCGTGCAAAAAGTCGTAAAGGCGTTACTTTTTATTGCTTATTTCATATTGTTGTTTTTTATTATAAGAATCAATTCAACAGTTATAATTGAATGGTTAAATAAAAGCATGTTTCCCGATTATACCATTGACCCCGGACAGGATTTCCACGATTCTTTTTTCAATGGTGTCTCTTTAATTTTCACAATTACCATTTTTGTATACTCCATTTTAGGAACAGCCATTGTAAGTATTGTGATGATAGATTTGTTAATGTTTGGTTTAGTTTTTGCAAACCAGATGAAAGCAATGGAGCGAAATGAATTTATCACTTTCTCGGAGCTCAAAACGATTGCTTCACCAAAGGAGATTTTGTCTTTTGTAGATGTTTCGCCGGCTTTTGCCTTGTTAATAGCAATTGTAACTATTTTGGTTTTGGCTGGGATACAAGTTTTGATCGTGAAAGTTTCAAAGAAAATAAACTTCTACGTCAGCAGAAGGATTCGGATTGTTTTATTTGTAGTATCTCTAAGCGTTTTAGTGGCAATATTTATGAAGCCAAATTATTACAATACACATGTTTTGAAGTTTGAAGAAACGCATAGCCATAATTTTAATCCTTTAAAACGGGCCCGCAAAGACGGCTATTTACCTACGCTGATGAATACGGTAAAACCTACCTATATGGATAGACCCGGTAATTACAGTAAGGATAGGATCACGCAAATCTCAAAGAAATACAGTAAGATTTCCAAAGATATTAATAAAGATCGTGATAAATCCCTAAATGAATCGCAAACATTTCTGTATTTAAGCGAATCATTAATGGATCCGAAACAGTTGCCCGACCTTTTGTTAAACGAAACTCCTATTCCGTTTATCTCCAGTACTGTTAAAAATAATATTGGAGGAACGATGTACAGCCAGTATATAGGGGGAGGAACTGCTAATTTGGAATGGTCGGTTTTAACATCTTTCAGCCTGGAAGTTTTTCGTGAACCACTGGTTGTAACGCCATATTCAGACTTCTACGCTGATTCAAAGAACCACCATACCATTTTGGATTTTTATAACAAGAATAAGGTTGCTTTACACCCATATACAGCACATCTTTACAATAGAAAAACAATATATGATGCAATCGGGTTTGATGAATTTCACTATCTGGATCATGGCATTAAGCATACCGAAAAGCTGGGAACCCATACAAGGGTTTCAGATGAAGCTTTGAATAAGGATATGATGGAAGTGGCAAATAAGAAAGATGTGGGGTTGATCCATATCTTGTCGATGCAAAACCATTCTCCATACAATAAAGAAATTCCCGAAATGGATTACGAACCGGAAATTAATACAGATGTTTTTCCAAAAAAGAAGGAAAAAGAATTGTTTAATTATCTGCAGGGAATACATGCCTCGGATAAAGCGATGAAAGAATTAGTTAATGAATGGGATAAGTCTGATAAGGAAATTAATTTTTTGTTTTATGGTGATCATTTCCCTAGCGTTTTCAGAGGAACAGAGAACCAATTTAAAGGTGATTTGCTCCATGAAACACCTTGGTTTATTTATATGAATCACGGGAGAAGCGAGGGTGGGATCCAACTTGATGACTTGTCACCCGTATTTTTTGTCCCAGTATTATTAAGGGAGGGGCATTATTATGTTTCTGCCTATCAAGGTCTCATGGATACACTATTGGAAAAAGGTGTAAAAAGAATAGGGAAAGATTATATTGTATCAGATGAAGGCAAAATATATGATAAAGATCTTTCAAAAGAATTATTGACTGTGGTTGATGATTACCGGATTGTTGAATATGATGCACTATTTGGGCATAACTGGCTGCCTGGTGATTTTTATACAGAAATTAAGTAAAGTATAGAAACGCCAGCTCGTGTAAACACCGCCTTCGTAAGCGTCAAATAACCCTACCTGTATCAGGAGGGGTTATTTGACTTTTGAAGTATGAAGAGGTAATGGGAACGCCATTAGGCATGAAAAAGTCACTATGTTAATTAGCTTTGCTTGAACACTTCCGGATTATTCGAAAACACGCCATCCACCCCATATGAAATTAATTCCTCATACCGATCCTTAGTATTAACCGTAAAAGGATAAACCTCATAACCAAGCCGTTTACACTCCTGAACAAACGTTTGATCAACATATACTTGGTTGGGATGGATACTTGTAATATTTAGCCCGCTACTGTTGGCGTAGTCCCATGGGTGTAACATACGATAATAAAACAGCATGCCAAGTCTGATGTTTGGTTCAAGCTCCTGCATTTTAGCCAAGGCCATGTGGTCAAATGATGAGATAATGACATGATCTATCCGATTGTGCTGTTTCAGACAATCGAGCAGAATATGTTCTATCCCGGGATAAATGACTGGAATATTTTTTATCTCGATATTTAACAGCAGATCTTCGGGGCAAATTGCCAACAATTCATCCAATGTGCTCAGTGTGGTGCCTTGAAAATCTTCGGAAAAGGCAGCACCTACATCAATTTGTTTGATTTCCGCCAGTGTAAAATCCTTGATTAATCCCTTAACATCCTTATTCAATCGCGATAGTTTGTGATCATGACAAATGACAAGCTGTTGATCTTTTGTCAGCTGAACGTCCAATTCTACAGCCCTTGCACCATGTTTCAGTGCTTTTTGAAAGGCTGGTAGTGTGTTTTCCGGCGCCTCCGTAAGTGAACCACGATGGGCGAAATTAAGTGCCAAATTGCATCTCTCCATTCAATTAGAAGCTAATTAAATCATAACATATGGTACAAGGGCGTATACACGAGGCAGTTTCCATCATAATTGCATAAAATGGTTTAAGCTACAAATAATAGTGGTACTATCATAGAAAACCTCTTGTTGGGATTTTTAAAGTGCTTTGTCGATACGCTTTTGAAATATATTAGAGTGAGGAGTGATACGATGGGTGTTATTTGGATGATCATAGTTGGTGGTGTGATTGGCTGGCTGGGTGGTCTGATCGCAAGCCGTGACATACCAGGAGGCATTATTGGTAATATTATTGCTGGATTAATTGGTTCGTGGCTTGGAACATTGCTACTTGGCCATTGGGGACCGGAACTGGCGGGTATTTTCATCATCCCAGCCATTATTGGTGCGGTTATCCTGGTGTTGATTCTAAGCTTTTTATTTCGCGCGTTCCGGAAATCTTAAACCGGTAAGGAATTGTTAAAGAGGTTGGTTGTTAAAGTGAAACGCTGTTAAAAAGAGCGGGAATCATTGGCCAGTGAATATGACCTTCACTTGCATTTAGATCGATTCCCGCTTCATTTAGGTCGATGTGCACTAAAATTTCGGTTACCAATATAATTTGTAAATCATTATGTACGAGACCTGGATATAAAACGTATCCAGGTCTATTTTTAAAAGATAGGAAAGTATAAAATTTGGGTCTACCGCAGTGAGTGTTACTGTGGTATTTTTTATG